>CAIYXG010000258.1 GCA_903930035.1 uncultured Actinomycetes bacterium
GACCGGCAGGTCGACCACCTGGCCGTTCTCGGCGGTCCAGGTCCGGCGGGGACGGCCAGGTGCTCGCCGAAGCCGGGACGAGGTCCCTGTCGCGCGTCCGGCTGGGGGCGTGGCCATGGCGTGACCTTATGTGGTTCCGCCGGAGCTTACGTAGCGGCGCACCCGGGAATCCGTACCCATGTACGGTCATCCATTGATCGCCCCGGCAACTTCACAAGGAGTCCTGCATGCCGCGCACCCGAACCACCCGCACCGCCCTGGCAGTCGGCGCACTGGCACTGGCCCTGACGGCCGGCGCGTGCAGCTCCTCCGACGACGCGGCGACCACCACCACGGCGGCGCCGTCGACCAGCGCAGCGGCCAAGGGCGCCGCGCTCACGGTCACCTCGACGTCGTTCACGAAGACCCTCCCGGTGGTCTCCTGCGTCGACGGCGGCGAGACCGACCTGGTCGTCAACGCCAAGGACGACGGCACCACGGCGACCGTCACGGCCTGGGGCGGCAGCGGTGCGCTCAAGGTCGACGGCGGCGACGAGCAGGACGGCGTGACCGTCAACGGCGTGCTCGACGCCGTCGAGGTGGGCGACGCCGGCGACGTGACCGGGTCCGGCACCTTCAGCGAGCCCAACTTCGCGGGCGAGGGCTTCACGATCTCCGGCTCGTGCGCCGGCGTGCCGTCGGCCACCACCACGACGGCCCCCGACTCCAAGGCCGTGGCCGCCGCCAAGAAGGCCGACCTGGAGGTCTGGCAGCGCGACCTGAACATCGTCGGCTGCTTCGTGGGCGCCGTGGACGGCACGTCCGGCCCCAAGACCGAGTCGGCGGTCAAGGCGTTCCAGGCGGCGTCCGGCCTGAGCCCCGACGGCGTGCTCGGCCCGAAGACCGAGGCCGCCCTGCAGCAGGCCGCCGCAGCCAAGAAGGTCGTGTGCTCCTCGACCACCCCGGACGGCTCGCCCACCACCAAGTCCGTGCTCAAGGTGAGCGCCCCCAGCTACGACAAGTCGTTCGTCATCGGCTCCTGCAGCTCGAGCCGCGAGAACAGCGTCTCGCTGGAGGGCCAGGCCGACGGCCTCACCGTGACGATCAGCGCCACGAACGGCAAGGGCACGCTGGCCGTCTCCGGGTCGACCGAGAGCGACGGCATCACGGTCAACGGCCAGGTCAGCTCGGTCACGGTGGGCGACACCGGTGACGTCACGGTGGCCGGCACGCTCACCGCGCCCAACTTCGCCGGCGAGCAGTTCACCGCGACCGGGACCTGCGCATGAGGCCGCCGACCGCCCGCCGGCTGCTCGTGGCCGGGTCCTGCGCCCTCGCCGTGGCCCTGACCGGCTGCAGCAGCGACGCCAACGACAGTTCCGCCAGCTCGACCGCGTCGACCGCAGCGCCGTCCTCGGCGAAGTGGACGGGCCCCGCGCGCACCACGACGCCGATGGCCGCGGCCGACCGCGCCGAGATCGACGCGGTCGCCAAGGAGGCCCTCGCCCAGCTCCCCGGCCTGCCGGGCATCTGGGTCGGCGTCTGGGACCCCAAGAAGGGCGTCTACACCGCCGCCTACGGCAACGCGGTGCTGCCCGACACGGCCGCCACGGTCCAGGACCACAACCGGATCGGCAGCCTGACCAAGACGTTCACGGCTGCGGCGGTGCTCCAGCAGGTCGACGCCGGGAAGCTCGCGCTCGACGACACCGTGGGCGACGTGCTCCCCGACCTGGCCAAGGACCACCCGGACGTGGCCGGCATCACGGTGGCCCAGCTGCTGGGCATGCGGTCCGGGATCCCCGACTACGCCAACACCGGCCTGGTCATCAAGAAGGTCGTCGCCGACCCGTCCAAGGTCTGGACGCCGTCGGAGATCATCGACCTCACCCTGACCGAGACGACGCTGTCCACGCCGGGCACGCCCGGCTACTCGACCACCAACTACCTGGTCCTGGGCGAGATGCTGGCCAAGGTCACGGGCAAGCCGGTCGAGGACGCGCTCAACTCGACGGCGAAGGCGGTGGGCCTGAAGAACACGGCGCTCACCGCCCCCGGCGACAACGAGCTGCCCTCGCCGTCGTCCCACGGCTACCTGAACGAGCCGGGCGTGGACTCGCTCGCTGCGGCAGGCGTCTCCTCGGAGCCCGTGGGCGACGTGACCGACTGGTCCGCCTCGTGGGGCGGGGCCGGCGGGTCGATGTACAGCACCGTCGACGACCTGGGCACCTGGGCGGCCAGCGGCTTCGGGAACACGCTCCTGACCACGGCCACGGCCGACCGGCGGCTCCAGACCTCCAAGGTCCCCGACGTGGGCAAGTACGGCCTGGGGATCATCGGGTTCGGCGACGGGTGGATCGGCCATACCGGCCAGATCATCGGCTGGGAGGCGTTCGCCTTCTACAACACCACCACCGGGGCGACCGTCGTGGCCATGGTCAACGAGACCGGGTCCGACCTGGCCGCCCTGGGTGTGGTCGGCAAGGTCTACCCCGACCTGGCGGCGTCGCTGCTCTGACGGCCACGGGGTCCTGGGTGCTGCGTACTGCGGCGCCGGGGACCCGTGCCCGCAGCGGCAATCAGTCCCGGACGGCCCGCTGCTGGCGGACGTCGTCGGGGACGTCCTCGGAGTCCAGCGCCGGGTCGAACAGGTAGAACCTGCCGGCACCGCTGCGCTTGGCGCGGTACATGGCCACGTCGGCCTGCCGCATCATCTGCTCGACGGTGGTCGTGGCCGGGTCGGCCACCGAGATCCCGACCGACGCCCCGACGGCGACCGGGGTCCCGTCCACGTCGACCGGCTGGGCGACCGCGTCGACCAGGTTGGCGGCGAGCACCTCGACGTGTGCCGGGTCGACGACGCGCTCGCACAGCACCACAAACTCGTCGCCGCCGAGGCGTGCGGCGGTCCGGGTCGTGCTGTCGCCGACCGCCTCCCTCAGCCGCTCGGCCGTGCGGACCAGGATCTGGTCGCCCGCCTCGTGCCCCAGCTCGTCGTTCACCTGCTTGAACCCGTCCAGGTCGATGAACGCAAGGGCGATCGAGGAGGACGGGTCGGCCCGGCGGACGGCGGCGTGCACCCGTTCGAGCAGCGTGGCCCGGTTGACCAGGCCGGTCAGGGAGTCGTGGGTCGCCCGATAGTCCATCTCCGCTGCGCGCTGGTACCGCCGTCGGATGTCCCGCGTCATCCAGACGAGCAGCACCGCGACGGCGGCGAAGGTCACGAGCAGCGACGCCAGCACGTGCTGGTTCTCGTCCTCGACGGCGACCGTCGTCTCCGAAAGCACCTGGTCGGAGTACTGCTGGAAGGTGTCGGAGAGGTGCTTGGCCTCGTCGGAGAAGAGAATCAGCTTCGACGACAGTTCCTCCCGGAACTGGCGCTGCGACTCGGGCGAGAGCACGCCAGGGGGTGCGGTGACGAGGCTGGCGTCCAGGTCGTCCAGCGCCGTCAGGTAGGTGTCGCCGGCCAGCTCGCCCGCCGTCCGGCCCTGCTCGTCGGCCGTGGCCAGCCGACGGGCCAGAAGGGCCCGGGCGATCTGCAGGTCGCGCCGTGAGCTGGCGCCCGAGAGCCACTGGTCGATCGCCACGATGGTGTTGAGGCTCTCCCGCTGGGTGAACCCGACCAACGAGGTGGTGGACTGGGTGGCGGTGGTGGCCTCCACCGCGGACCGCGAGGCCCGGGTGAGCTGGCCGACGTGCACTGCGGTGGTGGCCAGCAGCCCGAGGACGACGACCAGCAGGCCGCGCTGGGGCCAGCTCATCATCGGTTCGGCGGCGTCCGACGGGCCGGTGGGCCCGTCGGGGCGCCGCCCGCGGTCGGCGAATGGCATCGGCCCCGTGCCCTTCCTCGCCCCGGTGGTGGCTGATGCCGAACACTACCGGGGATTCGGGCCTGCGCGGTCCCGCGGCGCCGGCCTGGGCGCCGGCCGCCCCGCCGCTAGGCGCTGCCGGCGGCGACGAGCTCGTCGCCGCTGTCGCCGTCACCGGCCTGGTCGTCGGCCCCGTCGACGGGCTCCGGCGTGCTGCCGCCCCGGATCCGGGAGAACGACAGCGCCGCGACCCCGTAGAGGACCAGGGCGATGACCTGCACGTTCCGGAACCCGAACGACATGGCCAGGATGGTGGTGAGCACCGAGCCGATCACGGAGAACGCGCCGTTGATGGCCCAGCCCCAGGCGACGTACTCGTCCGCGTGCTCGCTCAGCCCGGCGACGGTGCGGAGGCCGAGCGGCATGAACATGCCCAGGCACAGGCCGAGCGGGGCCAGCACCAGGAAGGCGATGAGCACCCGCACCAGGAACGGCGCCCCGAGCGTGCCCTCGGTGAGCGGCGTCAGCGCGAGCCGGTAGACGACGGCCAGCACCACCAGGACGCCGAGCGCCCGGACCAGCACCTTCGAGGCCGGCATCGTGAGGCGGCCGGCCAGCAACGAGCCGATGCCGGTGAAGATCAGGATGGACGCCAGCGTCACCGTCAGCGAGTAGGTCGGGTAGCCCAGGTAGAGGCTGAGCCGCTGGATCATCGTGATCTCGAACAGCATGAAGGCCAGTCCGAGCGAGGCGAAGTAGACGGCGGAGGGCCCCTTGGCCGGCAGCGCCTTCCACTGCTCCTTGACCACCACGAACGGCAGGATCAGGAAGGCGACCGCGAACAGCGAGGCGATGGCCAGGAGCAGGAGCAGGACCCGTTCGCCGACCGAGTCCTCGCGGTCGTTGGCGTTGATGGGCTCGGTGATGTTGCGGACCACGTCGTCGAACCCGGCGAAGTGCCAGAAGAACGGCCGGTCGTCGGTGATCTCGTCGATCTCGTAGGGGTAGCCGCGCCGCAGCTCCACCAGCTCGGCCTCCGTGGCACCGGGGATCTTGGTCACGATCGACGACCCCACGGGCTCGCCCGGCGTGTAGACGATGCTGCCCAGCTTGGTGGCCGGCACGGTCGACTGGAAGCGGGCGACCTCCTCGGGGGTGAAGGGGGTCCGCTTGATCATGATGGTGGACAGGCCGCTGGAGAGCGGGTCCTCCGAGGTGGCCACCAGGATGTGCTTCGACGGGTCCTCGACGCCGATCCGCCGGAACGCCTCCCGGAGCGTGAACAGGTACCGGGAGGTGCGGTTCGGCTTGTTCTTGAAGTCGGTCTCGCCGAACTGGGCGACGGCGATCCCGCGGTCGCTCAGGTGGCGGAGGGTCTCCTCGAGCATGTCGGCGGTGTAGAGGTACGACTCCGAGAGCACGAAGGCGCCTGACGACGCGGCGTTGTTCGCGGCGTAGCTGTCGGGGGCCACGAACCAGATCAGGTCGTAGTCCTTGTCGGTGCGGGCCAGGTAGGTCCGGCCGTCGCCGTTGGTCAGGTTGACCTGGTCGAACGAGGTGAGGTCGCCCGTGTAGTTCTTGAACCGCTCCTTGACGATGCGGACGGTGACCGGGTTGAGCTCCACGGCGTCGATCTCCTTGGAGCCGCGGTAGAGCGAGGCGAGGATCTCGTTGCCGCCCGCCGAGCCGATGATCAGCTGGCGGTCCGGCGGGGTCTGGAGCACGTCGAACGGCCACTTGCGGGGGTCGTCGTTGAAGCGGGTCTGCGACTTGGGGTTGCCGTCGAACTGGTGGATGGCCGACCCGTAGGTGGCGTCGTGGATCAGCCACTTGGCGTCCTCACGGTCGTAGACGGGGCCCACGTCGACGCGGAAGACCGGGCCCCAGTCGGTGTACTCCCAGCCGTCCTGGGGACGCTGCACCTTGGAGGTCTCGGGCTTGATGTCGGGCAGGGCGCCCCGGACCAGGCTGACGACGAGCAGCAGGACGGCGAACGCCGCGCCCAGCACCCGCACGGCGGCCGTGGCCTTCGGGGTGAACACCACACCGTTGGCGGCCAGCATGGCGGCGGCGAGCACGATCGTCCCGGGCGGGCCCAGCAGGACGACCAGGTACACCACGACGGCGCAGCCGAGGCCGGCGCCCACCAGGTCGTAGAAGTAGAGGCGCGAGACGTCCTCGCCGCCCCGGCCCAGGAGCGTCGACACCATGACGCCCACCGAGAGGAACGTGGCGAACAGGGTCAGGCAGATGAGCAGCAGGGCCCCGACGGACTTGAACGAGGCGCCGGTCCCGTAGTTCCAGAGCGCCACGGTATCGATGGGCAGGCGGGCGATCAGCAGGTACCCCAGGACGATGCTGGCGGCACCCAGGTAGGACCCCCGCCGGAGGATCGTCGACGTCGGCGCCTCACGGATCCGCCGGGACAGCACGACGGCGGTGGCGCCGCTGCCGATGCCCAGCAGCGCCAGGCCCACCACCAGGTAGACGTAGTAGTACCAGAGCTTGTAGGAGACGACCCGGGTGTAGGCCACCTCGAGGACCAGCCCGGCCAGGCTGATCACGAAGATCGCCCAGAGCCGCTGGCGGCGGGTGGTGTCGGAGGTGGTCGCGGGCGCGTCGGTGCTGCTCATGGGTGTCCGTCCTCGGCCGCAGGCGCGGCGTGTGCGTGGGGGAGAGTATTCCGCACCCTCTGGCCCGTCTGGTGGCACTCCGGCGGTCGTGGGACCGCCCCCTCGGGCGAGCGGTCCGGGCGAGCGGTCCGGGTGCACGGGGCCGCCGTGGCGCGGTGGTCAGGGGCGGAGCACCACCTGGTCGGCGACCTGGTCGTCGCCGCCCACGGCCCGCACCACCATCCGGTCCGGGTAGGCAGCCAGGTCCACGAAGCTCCGCCAGGAGAACGAGACCGCCGTGAACCAGTCCGTGCCGGTGCGCCGGGTGCCGCTGCCGGCGCCCGTCACCACGTAGGTGACGCCGTCGAGCGGCACGCTCCGCTGGTAGTCGTGGTCGTGGCCCGACAGGACCAGCTGCACGCCGTGGCGCTCGAGGACCGGGACCACGTCGCGACGGACCTGCAGCTGCGAACCCTGGTAGCCGGCCGAGTAGGGGGGGTGGTGCAGCGCGACGACCTTCCACGTCGCCGTCGAGCCGGCAAGGGTCCGGTCCAGCCAGCGGAGCTGCTGGGGGGTCAGGTCGTTGCTGTCGAGCCCGACCAGGAGGACGTTGCCGACCTGCTGCGACCACCATCGCCCCGGCATGCCCAGGGCCCGCATCTGCGCGGACCCGTCGGACCGGGCCACGTCGTGGTTGCCCAGGACCGCATAGAGCGCGGTGCCTGGCCCCAGCACCGGCGCGAACGGCCGGAAGACCGTGGCCCCGAGCCGGCCCACGTCGCCGCTCGGGTAGACGTTGTCCCCCAGCAGGAGCAGCGCGTCGTACGGCTCGGTCGCCGCGATCGCACCGACGGCCGCCGCCGTGGCGTCCAGCGACCGGCCGCTGTCGCCCGTGTCGCCCGCCACCGCCAGGTGCACCGGCGGCGGCGGACGGTGCGGCTCCCAGTCCCAGGTGCGCGCCGGCGGGCCCTTGACGTGTGTCAGGTAGGACCACGTCTGGCGCCGGAAGCCGACCACGAGGACGACGAGCACCAGGGCCGCCGCAGCCCCGAGCGTGGCCGCCACCGCACGTGCGGTCCGTCGGCGCGTCGGTTTCACTGGGCGGCGGTCCATCCCCAGATAGTACGCTCCGCAACTAGAAGGGGGTCGGCAGTCATGGAGCAGGACGAGGTGGTGCCACTGGTCGGTCCGTCGTCGGCCGACGCCAGGGTGGTCGGGGCCAAGGCGGCCAACCTCGCCAGGTGCGACGGCCTGGGCGTGCCGATCCTCCCAGGGTTCGTCCTCACCACTGCAGGCGTGGCTCGTCGTCGGCGCGGCGGCACGCCCACCGGGCTCCGGGCGGCGTGGCGGGGGCTCGGCGGGGACCGCGCCGTGCTCGTCGTGCGGTCGTCCTCGACCGTGGAGGACGCAGCGACCTCGTCGATGGCGGGCAGGTTCACGTCGGTCCTCGACGTCGTCGGCTGGCCGGCGTTCCTCCGTGCGGTCGACGAGGTCGTGCGCTCTGCCGAGCAGGTAGGGGGCGAGGCCGGGCCGCGGCCGATCGCCGTGCTGGTGCAGCAGCAGCTCGACGCCGCCCTCGGCGGGGTGATGTTCGGGCTGGACCCGGTGACCGGCCGGCGCGACCGGGTCGCGGTGGAGGTGGTGCCGTCCCGGCCCGACGCGCTCGTGGGCGGGACCGCCGAGGTCGGCCGGCTGCTGCTCACCCGTCGTGGCCGGCTGGTGTCGGCGGAGGGGCCGTCGGCGTCGGACGTGGGTCCCGTCCTGCGCCACCGGCTGGCCCGGCTGGCGCGCCGGGCGGCACGGCGGTTCGGCGGTCCGCAGGACATGGAGTGGGCGGTCGGTGCCGACGGTCGGCTCTGGCTCCTCCAGAGCCGACCGGTGACCGCCGTCGCCGCGGTGCCGGACCACCCCGAGGTGGTCCTGGGTCCGGGGCCGGTGGCCGAGACCTTCCCCGACCCGCTCTCTCCACTGGAGCAGGACCTGCTGCTCGACCCGCTGCGGACCGGGATCGTGGAGGCGCTGCGGCTCACTGGCGCCGTCTCGGAGCACCGGCTCCGCCGCTCCCCGGTCGTGGTGGCCGTCGACGGCCGGGCCGCAGTGGACCTGCGGCTGCTGGGCGTGGTCCGCGGGACGGTCCGTGCCCGGGACCGTTTCGGGCCGGCCGCGCTCGTCCGCCACGTGGGGGTGGCGTGGCGGGTGGGGCGCACCCGGGTGGCCCTGCCCGAGCTGGGTGCCGAGGTGGTCGCCGAGGTCGACCGGCACCTCTCGCTGCTGCCCGACCTGGGAGGGCTCGCCACGGACGACCTGGTCGAGACGGTCGGCCGGGCGAGCCGCGAGCTGGCGACGGTGCACCGGTTCGAGGTGCTGGCGGGAATGCTGCTGGCCCCCCGGCCGGGCGCGCCGACCGCGGCCCAGGTGGCGCTCGACGAGCTGGCCGCGGCTCGTCGCCAGGGCCTGGACGACGCCGCCGTGGTCGCCGACCGCCCGGTCGTCCTGGCCCTGTCGGCCCCCTGCCTCGGGCCGGGCCCGGGCCTGCCAGTCTCCGGCCCGTCCGCCTCCGTCGCCGGGCTGTCGGTCGACGAGCTCGACGTCCGCGACGCACTGCGCCTCCGGACGCGGTGGCTCCAGGAGCTGCTGGTGCTCGCCGCGGCCGAGCTCGGTCGCCGGCTCGTCGCGCAGGGGGTGCTCAGGTCGCAGGAGGACGTGGCCCTGCTGCGCTGGACCGACCTTGCGGCGGCCGCGCGGGGCGCAGCACCGCCCGAGGTGCGCGTCCCGCCGCACCACCCGGTCGCGCCACTGCCGAACGAGTTCGTGGTGGTCGGCGACGGGAGCGTCCGGCCGGTGGGTCGCCACGCGGCCGACGGCCGGTCCACGGGGATCCCGGCGGGCGGGGGACGGGTGGTGGGTGCCGTCCGGCACTGGCCGCCCCCTCCCGCAGCGCCGTCCTCGGCCGACGGTGACGGCCGACTGCAACCCGGCCCCACGGTGCTGGTCGTGCGCCACCTGGAACCTGCCCTGGCCCCTGCGCTCGAGCAGGTCGACGGGCTGGTGGCCGAGACCGGGAGCGCGCTGTCCCACCTGGCCATCCTGGCCCGCGAGGCCGGGGTCCCGGTCGTGGCCGGCGTCGACCGGGCGCTGGAGCGGTTCCCCGAGGGGACCACGGTGCTGGTCGACGGCACGACCGGCGAGGTGTCGGCGACGACGGCGGGCCCCGCATGACGCCGGTGCTGGTCCTCCGGCTGCTCGCCCGGGTGCTGGCCGGGGCCGTGCTGGTCGTGTCGGGCCTCTACGTCGTCGTGTACCTGTGGCGCTGGGAGTGGGAGCGCGCGGCCATCGCCGGGGTGTTCTTCCTGTCGGCGCTGGTGGTCGTGAGCACCCTGGTCGTGCTCGGCGAGCTCCGTGGGCTGTCCCAGCGCGTGGACCGGGCCGAGCAGCAGCGGCGCGAGGCCGAGGTGCGGGCGGCCAGGGCGCTGCGGCTGGCCAACGACCGCCGGGCCGTGCGCCACTTCGAGTGGCTCCAGCGCCCGCCGGACCGTCTCGGCGTGTTCGTGCCGGTGCTGCTGGGCGCCGGGGCGCTGCTGTCGGGGCTCGCCTACCTGATCGAGCGGCTCGCCGGTGCCGTCGCCGTCGCGAGCGTGGACCGCCCGACGGCCCGGATGCTGGCCCCGGACCTGCCCCTCGACCCGCTGGCGGTCCCCGGCGCAACGACCCCGCGCGCCGACGGGGGCCGCAGCGCCGCGGCCGGCCTCGCCACGCTGGCGGCGGTCGGGGTCATTGTCGCCGGCGCGGTGCTGGTGATGATGACGTTGACCCAGGACCGGGCCGACCCGGTCGCCGGCGCCGGCTCCACCACGGTCGACCTCCAGGTGGCGCAGCGCAGGTCCACCAGGTCGATGGAGGAGGTGGCCACGGCGCTGTGGATCGCCTGCCGGTCCCGGCTGCCCCGGAACGTGTCGCTGGTCGGGGTCGACCCCGGGGCGGCGGGCCGGGTCGCAGTACGGCTCGACCGTCCGACCGGCCAGTTCGCCCGGCGGCGGCTCGTGGGCTGCCTGGAGGACGCAACGATCGACCGGGTGCAGGCCACGGTGGTCGCAGTGCGGCCATGAGCCGGCGCGGGCCGGCCGCGCCGCCCGTTCCCCGTCCTCAGCAGCGGCGCGGGTTGACCAGGAACTCGCACTCCTGCAGCGCGGGCGGCCCCACGTCGACCGGCTCGTCGGTGGCGGTCCCGCGCCGCACGGACCGCCCGTCGGGCCACGTCCCCATGTCGGCCAGGTCGGTGCCGCACCACCGCCCGTCGAGCGAGCAGCCGGCGACCGCGTCGACGGTGCGCCAGGCGGACCAGCGGTCGAAGTGGTCGGGCGACAGCGTCCCGAACAGCGGGAGCGGGAAGGAGAGCGGCCCCAGGTGGTCGGCCAGGAGCTCGGGCGTGACCGAGCGGTCGCTCCGGACGGTCACGTGCACCTTCTGGTCGTCGGGGACGTCGAGCGCCCGGAAGATGTCGATCCCGATGCGCGTGTCCACGAACAGGTCCTCGTCGTAGGCGACCACCGCAGCGCGGGTGCGGTTCGGGACGTCGATCCGGCCGGTCCCGACGTCGAACGCGAACCACGGGGCGAACATCACGGTCCACAGGGCGTCGGTGCCCCAGCGCCTGCTGCTGACCTCCTGCACGAGGTGCGGCGCCATGCCGGCGCCGAACGAGTGGCCGACCACGCCGACCCGGGAGGTGTCCTCTCGCCCCGTGGCCGTAAGCGCGGCGTCGAGGCCGGACTCGACGGTGCGGTACTGGAACGGCGGGTCGAACGCGGCGTCGTACGGCGGGAACACGACCAGGAACCCGTTGCCGACCAGGTGGTCGACCAGCCCCTGGTAGACCTCGGGCGCGCTGCCGCCGTAGCCGTGGGCCAGCAGGACCACCGGCCGCGCCGCGTCGTTGCACGAGCCGCCCGTCCAGGGCGTGC
>CAIYXG010000259.1 GCA_903930035.1 uncultured Actinomycetes bacterium
ACCGACGGGATCCTTGGTGACCTGCACCAGGACTGGGTCGGAGGTCTTCAGGGCAAACTCGATGCGCTTGGGCTGGCCCTCAAGACCAGCGGCATCCCAGTTCACCTCACCGGCGTAGAGCACCGCATTGCGCTTACGCCCGATATCAACGAATGCCGCCTCCATGCTCGGCAGCACGTTCTGCACTCGACCGAGGTAGACATTGCCGACCAGGGAGCCCTGGGCTCCGCGGGTGACGTAATGCTCGACCAGAATGCCGTCCTCGAGTACGGCAATCTGGGTGCGCTCGCCCACCTGGCGAACGGCCATCACTCGATTGACGGCTTCCCGCCGGGCGAGGAATTCCGCCTCGGTCAGGATCGGTGCCCGGCGGCGCCCGGCCTCCCGACCTTCCCGACGGCGCTGCTTCTTTGCCTCCAAGCGTGTTGACCCACGCAGCGAACCGGCGTCATCACTCTTGGCGCGGGCCTCCCTCGGTTCGCGCACACGAACCACCGTGTTCGGCGGATCGTCGGGAAGGGGGTCGACATCCCCACTACGCCGGCGCCGACGCCGACGCCGGGTTGACCCGGTGCCCTCGTCGTCATCTCCACCAGCACCATCTGCGTCGTCATCGGCGTCGGCGGACTCGTCGTCACCTGAATCCGAGCCATCGCCGTCAGCGCGCTCGCCATCGGCCCGCCGCCGCCTGCCACGCCCACCACGGCGACGCCGGCGTCGGCCGCTGACGCCCTCGTCCTCGCCCTCATCGAGGTCCTCGTGCTCGTCGTCGACCTCATCGGGACTCGCCAGGTCGGCCTGGTCGGACTTCGTGGCTGGCGTGGACTTGGTGGCCTGGGTGGCCTTGGTGGCCTTGGTGGCCTTGGTGACCTTCGTGGCGCGCTTACTGGGTGCCGGTTCGGCGGCCTGGAAGATGGGTGTGATGAAGGCCGGGGTTGACGTGGTGGACGCAGTGCCATCCACCGCCTCATCCGTGGAAGCTGGCGTTGCCGCCGTGGTGCGCTTGGTGGTGAGCTTCGTGGTGCGCTTGGTGGCGCGCTTGGCGGGCTCAGCCGTGGCCTGCGTATCTTCGGTGGCCTCCGGTGCGGGCGGCCCTGCCGGGCGCGCTGCGGCCCTGCGCCGACGGGTGGGTGTGCTTTCTGGTGCTTCTTCGTCGACCATTGGGTCGCACTCCTTCACGCGCCCGCGTGATGCAGCGGGCAAGTCGGCTAGGCGTCACCGGTGGTGCGCCCAGCAAGCCTGGGTCGTTCGTCGGCTGCGGCGCGATCCTCGGCGAACGGGTCACCGATCTCCGCGTCGTCCGACCTCAGTGGCCCCTGTGCCAGCCGGGTGATCCGAGGAGGATCCGGCGGCACGAGGTCGGCCACCTGCCGCAGTGCGGCAAGGACGTCGTCGGGTCGAACGGCCGGGACAACATGCCGAACGACCGCCGTCAGTATGGCACAGCCGGTGTCCGTTTCCCCCTGGATCACGGTTCCACTCGGCGAGCCCGTACCGACCCGAGCCGAGAGCAGCGCCTGGCGAGCATCGAAGGTCCGCAGTCCCGACTTGGTCATGCGCTGGACCATGACCTCCTCTTGCGCGAGCACCTG
>CAIYXG010000260.1 GCA_903930035.1 uncultured Actinomycetes bacterium
CCCGGTCCACATGGTCGAGTCGATCAACAAGGTGCAGCGGGTGCAGCGGCTGCTCACGCAGGACCTGGAGCGCGAGCCGACGGTCGAGGAGCTCGCCAAGAAGTGCGACCTCACCCCGCAGCGTGTGCGCGAGATCATGCGCATCAGCCAGGACCCCCTGTCGCTCGACACCCCGGTGGGTGACGACAACAGTGCCGAGCTGGCCGACACCGTGGCCGACGCCCAGGCCGTCATGCCGGCCGACGTCGCCACGGCCCACTCCCTCCAGGAGCAGCTGATGTCGGCGCTCGACGAGCTGACCGACCGCGACAAGGAGGTCATCCGCATGCGGTTCGGCCTCGCCGACGGCCGGCCACAGACCCTCGAGGAGGTCGGCCGGCACTTCGGCGTGACCCGTGAGCGGATCCGTCAGATCGAGGCCAAGACCCTGGCCAAGCTGCGCCACCCGCAGCGGCGGCACAAGCTCGAGGACTTCCTCCGGTCGGACTGACGCGGCCGCCGCTTCGCCCGGTGAACAGGGCGATTGCTAGTGTCGGCCACGCGTTCCGGGGTAGCTCAGCTGGCAGAGCAGCTGACTGTTAATCAGCGGGTCGTGGGTTCGAGCCCCACCCCCGGAGCTCCAGACGGTCGACGGGCCGGTGCATGCCGGCCCGTCGCCGCGTCCGGTCGTCCTACGGGCAGCGGTTGGGGGTCCGGGCGTCGGTGGCCCGGTAGTCCGCCTGCCGCGGGTGGTACGGGTAGCCGTCGTTGGAGTCGTAGCGGGCCCGGGCGAGCCCCTCGGCGATCAGGACCTTCCCGATGTCGAACCCGCGGAGCTGCACGTAGCCGAGCTCCCGGTCGTAGCGGTCGGTGGTGTTGCCGGGCACGGACACGATGTCGACGCGCTTGCGGCTGACGAGCTGGGCGACGCGCTGCTTGGCCTCGCGGTAGCCGCACTGGCCGCGCTCGGGGGTGTCGACCCCGATGAACCGGACCCGGCGGCCGTCGACGTCGATGGTGTCGCCGTCGACCACGTAGGTGACGATCCCGCTGCGGCAGCCGGTGGCGGTCAGGGCCAGGGTCGCGAGCAGCAGGCCCGCCCAGAGCATTCTCGTGCGCATGATCTTCCTCCGGTCGGAAGTCTGGCACGGCCCGGCCGTGGGCCGGTGGGCGGGTGGCTACCCTGCGGGCGGGCCGGTAGCTCAGTGGTCAGAGCAGGCGACTCATAATCGCTCGGTCACGGGTTCGATCCCCGTCCGGCCCACTGCTCCGGCTCCGCGGAGGGCGGTGCCGCGTCCGTGCGGGGCCGGAACCACTGGTCCACCGGCCGACGGGCCAGGTTCTCCAGCGGGTGGATGAGCACCGTCCCGAGCGCGACCAGCACCATCGTCAGGGCCAGGAAGGTGGCCGTCCACCGGGCGCTGCCCCGCTGGTCGGCGCCGTAGAGCGCGTCGGCGGTCCGGAGTGCGGCCCGGGTGGCGGGCCAGCCGGCCAGGTAGATCGACAGCGTCCGGCCCGACACCCAGCGGACGCCCCGGTTCCACCGCCGACCGAGGGCCTGCACGGCCGGGCGGGCGGCGAGCAGCAGCAGCAGCCAGGCCGTGGCGACCGTGAGCGCCGAGGTGATGGCGGCGTTGGGGTTGCGGCCGTCCCGGAGGAGCACGACGACGGACATGGCGGCGAACAGGCCGGTGCCCACGACGAAGGGCAGGGCGCCGAACCGCTCCCGGGCCCGCACCAGGGTCCCGTCGCCGTAGTAGAAGCCGACGCAGAAGAACGGCGCGTACATGCCCAGGTGGTTCAGGGCCTGACCGGGGTCGGGGACGGCGAACGCCACCACGGCGGCCAGGACGAGCGAGGCCGGCAGCGCCAGGTGCCGACGGTGGAGCCGGGCCAGGACCGGCGAGACGGCCAGCAGGATGGTGAAGGTGCTGACGAACCACATCTGGCCGTCGTGGGCGCGGACCGCGGCGGAGGGCGCCGGGACGTCCCAGACCAGCCAGCGGTACCAGCCCGAGAAGTCGAGCTGGTAGCGCGCCCGGCCGGTGGTGGCCGCAAGCACCGCCGAGAGCGCCACCATGGCGGCGAGCACCGCGACGCAGGGCACCAGCAGCCGTCGCAGCCGTCCGCGCACGACCGTCCACGGTGCGTCCGGGCGCCGCTCGAGCGACGTGAGCATGAGGGCGCCCGAGCAGAAGAACACGAGCGGCATGCCGGGCATGACCCAGTAGGGCGCGGGCCACCACAGCCACCCGAGCGGGTTGAGGACGTGGACGGCGACGACCCGCAGGATCGCGGCGGCACGGACGGTGTCGACGAACTCGTCGCGCGTCGTGCTCGGTGCCGCCGGCGTTCCCCCGTCCACGCGGGGATGGTAGGCGCGGCCCTAGCGGGCCTTGTGCCAGACGGCCTCGAGGTGGTCGGGCCGGTCGGCGGCCACGAACTCGTTGATCTTGGTGCGCACGGCGTTGCCGAGCTGGAGGAACTCGACGCCGTAGCAGCTCATGCCCTCCTGGGTGGACGGCCGCACGTTGCGGACGGCCACGCCGCCCTTGGCACCCTCGATCTCGATGGCGACGGCCGTGCCCGGGACCAGCAGGTCCGAGCTGGGGGCGACGACCGTGGCCCCGCTGACCGAGAGCTCGGTGATCTCCCCGGTCTGCTCGGCCGGCCGTCGGAGGAACCGCTTCTTCTGGCCCACGGCGTCCAGGTCCCACCGGCAGCGCAGGCCGATGACCTGCTTCCGCTCGCCGATCCGTCGTTCGCTGGGCCTGTCCATGGAAAAAGTGTGCCGGAAAATCGTTCCGGCCCCACCCACCCGGCCGACCTGGGGGGCAGGGGAGGGGGAGTGGGCAGGGGAGTGGGCAGGGGAGGAGGAGGTGGGTGGGGCGGCTCAGAGGTCGTCGAGCCAGCTGGGCGACGCCTCGAGAAGGAACCGGCTGACCGCCAGGCACCGGTCGAGCACGTCGCACAGCTCTTCCTCCCCCTTGAAGACCTGCGCCAGGCTGACCTCGATGCGGGCCACCACGTTGAGGGTGCGCTCCGTCGGGTCGGTCACCGCCGGGAACGTGTCGAGCGCAGTCACCTCGAGCGGCAGGTCGGGGCCGCCGATCCCGGCCAGCTCGGTGGCCAGCTGCAGCAGGTCGGGCCGGTGGGGGAGCGGCGGCATGGACCAGTTGAACGTGAGGGGCAGGTAGTAGCGCTCCTCGGGGTCCTCGTCCTCGGGCAGGGCCAGGACCTGGTCCTCGAAGGCGAGGATGGTGCGGGGCTCGACCTCGACCGCCAGGTGGAACGCCACGGGGCCGTCGCACGCCTCCTCGGGGTGCAGGTCGACCTCCCACAGCTGGCGCATGGAGTAGGTCTCGACGAAGTGGCGCTCGTCGTGGACGTGGAAGCCGTGGTCGCCGACGTGGTGCTTCAGGTCGGCGACGAAGCCGGCGACGTCCAGGACTGCCATGCGCACAGGTTGCCAGTCCACGGGGGGTGGGCGACAGCCGGTTGGTAGCGTCGGGCCCGTGACTCCCGACCGGCTCGCCGCACTCCTGCTCTCGACCGCGGACGCCGTCGCGCAGGCCGTGGCCGACGACCAGCGGCGCCGTCCGGCCGAGCAGCGGGCCAAGGGGGAGCGGCCGGGGCAGTACCGCATCGACCTAGTGGCCGACGCCGCGGCGCTCAAGGTCCTGCGCGCGGCGGGCGTCGGGATCCTGTCCGAGGAGTCCGGGCTGGAGGACCGCGGGACGGGCCTGTTCGTGGTGGTGGACCCGGTGGACGGCAGCACCAACGCGTCACGGGGGCTCCCGTGGTACGCCACCAGCCTGTGCGCCGTGGACGAGCACGGTCCGGTGGCCGCGCTGGTCCGCAACCTGGCGACGGGGACCGTGTGGGCGGCCGCGCGTGGCCGCGGCGCCACGTGCGACGGCCGTCCGGCCTTGCCGTCGGGGGTGACCGACCCGTCGCAGGCCGTCGTGGTGGTCAACGGCTACCCGCCGCAGCACCTGGGGTGGCGCCAGTACCGGGCGCTCGGCGCCACGGCGCTCGACCTGTGCTCGGTGGCCGACGGCCGGGTGGACGCCACAGTGGACTGCACCACCGACGCGCTCGGGCCGTGGGACTACCTGGGGGCGATGCTGGTGCTGTCCGAGGCCGGGTGCGTGGTCGAGGACCTGCACGGCCGGGAGCTCGTCGAGCTGGGCCACGACGTGCGCCGGACCCCCGTGTCGGCGGCCACGCCCGAGCTGCTGGGCGCGCTCTCGGGCGCCCTCCGCGCTGCACGCGGCTGAGCGCAGCCACCCCCTAGGGTGCAGGCCGTGCGAGCCGTCCGCCGATCCCTGCCCGTCCTGATGGTCGGTGCCGCTGCGGTCGTGGCGGCCTGCAGCGGGACGACCGCGAGCCAGGTCGCCGCCCCCGGCCCGACAGCCGCCGGGCCCTCGACCACGGCCTCCACCAC
>CAIYXG010000261.1 GCA_903930035.1 uncultured Actinomycetes bacterium
CCGGCATGGCCGCGTAGTTCGGGTCCTTGAACTCCTCGTAGAGGGCGTCGAGGATCGCCACCGAGGTGTCGAGGCCCACCAGGTCGAGCAGGGCGAGCGGACCCATCGGGAAGTTGCAGCCGCCCTTCATCGCGGTGTCGATGTCCTCGGCCGAGGCGGTGCCGTTCTCCAGCATGCGCACGGCGTTGTTGAGGTACGGGAACAGCAGGGCGTTCACGATGAACCCGGCGCGGTCCTTGACCTCGACGGGGTTCTTGCCGCACTTCTCGGCGAAGGCACGGCACTCCGCGATGGTCTCGTCCGACGCGGTCAGGGGCCGCACGATCTCCACGAGCGACATGGCCGGCGCCGGGTTGAAGAAGTGCACGCCGCAGACGCGGTCGGGGCGCTGGGTGGCGACGGCCATCTCGACGACCGGGAGCGTCGAGGTGTTGGTGGCGATGATCGCCCCCTCCTTCACGATCGAGTCCAGCTCGGCGAACAGCGCCTTCTTGATGTCCAGGTCCTCGACGACCGACTCGATCACCAGGTCGCAGTCGACCAGGTCGCCCAGGTGGTCGGTGGCCGTCACGCGGGCCCGGACGGCGTCCGCCTCGGCCTGCTCGAGCTTGCCCCGCTCGACCTGCTTGGCCAGCGACTTCTCGAGCCCGGCGACCATGGCGTCGGCCGACGCCTGCTGGCGCGACCGCAGCACGACGTCGTGACCGGCCTTGGCGGCCACCTCGGCGATGCCCGAGCCCATGATGCCCGAACCCAGAATTCCCACACGGTTGATCGTCATGGCGGTCACGCTAGGCGCGGCCCGCGGACTCCTACCAAGTTGGGCAGCGCCCTGCGCACGGGAGGTCCGTCGTCCGGGATGACGCGCCGGTGCAGTGCGCACCCTCTACCTTCCGGGGCGTGTCGGACTTCCGGATCGACGGGCCGTGGGCCTACGCAGGACTGCCGCCGCTGGCGCGCGCCGAGCTGCGCCGCCGGCGGAAGGGGCTGATCGCCCGGACGTCCGGGCACGTGCTCGACCTGGGCGGGGTCGACGTGGACCTGCGGCCGTACGCGCGCCGTAACGACATCGCCTCGGTCACCGTCGTCAGCCCGCTCCGTTCGGAGCGCATCCGGCTGCTCCGCCAGGCCAAGGAGGTCGGCGTCGACCTGCACCTGGCGCTCACGGTCCCGGCCGGCGGGCGGTTCGACGCGGTCGTCTCGGTCGCCCGGCTGGTCACCGCGTCCGACCCGGACCTGCTGGTGCGCCGGATCCTGGGGCTCGTGGGGTCCGACGGCCGCCTGTACGCGGTGGAGCCGGCCGCGGCGGTGGGGCTGGCCCGTCGGGTCCAGCGGGCGGGCGCACCGCTGTCCATCGGTGTGCTCGGCGTGGACGTGGCCCTCGACGTGCCCGACCTGCTCCGTCGCAACGGCTGGTTCCTGACCGACACCCACCGGGACACGGTGTCGCTCACCGCGGCACCGCTGCGTACGGTGGTGGACATCACGGCCCGTCGCGGGCCGTCCTGAGCTCAACGGAGGCCTCATGAACGGGACCGTCGCCCTGGTCGGTGGCGCCGAGTGGACCGAGGGCTGCACCTTTGACGCCGCCCTCGCCGACGGCGTCGACGAGGTGCTGGTCATCCCGACGGCCCTGGCCTACGAGAACCCCGGCCACGCGCTGGCCCGTGCCGAGGCGTGGTTCGCGGACCTGGGGGCACGCCTGCGCGTCCTCGACATCTACCGGCGCGCCGACGCCATGGCGGCCGACGTCGCCGTGGCGGCCGACGCCCGCCTGGTCTACGTCCCGGGCGGGTCCCCGATGCACCTGCGGTCGGTGCTCCACGAGACCCCGTTGCTCGACGCGCTCGTGTCGGCCTGGAGCAACGGCGCCAACGTCGCGGCCTCGGCCGAGGGCGCCTCGACCCTCTGCGCCCACATGGTCGACAGCCGCGGCGGTGCGTTCACCGTGGGGCTGGGTCTCATCACGACCATGACGGTCGTGCCCCGGGCCAACCAGTGGTCGCACGACAAGTTCCACCGCACCGTGCAGCTGGCCCACCCCGGGCTGCCGGTCGTCGGGATCGACGAGCGGACGGCGCTCGTCTACGGGCCCGACGGCTCGTGGCGCGTCGAGGGTGCGGGCGGTGTGAAGGTCGTGGTCGACGGGCAGACCGCCGACCTCGACGCGCTGCCCCGCTGGCTCAACCCCGCGCAGTCTGTCTGACTCCCGGGGCCCGGTTGTGGCCGGGCCGGCCGGCACGTAAAGATGCCGGGCCGAGGGAAGAGGGAGGCAGCATGAAGATTCTGTCGAGTTCGCGCGTCCGGGCCGCAGGCCGACGGTCCGGTGGGTACCGGTTGGCGGCCGCGGTCGTCACCCTGACCTTGGTGGGCGTCACGCTCACCGGCTGCAACGAACGCATCGGCTCTCGGTGCCGGGGTGTCCGCCAGTCCACGAGCGGCGTCTACGTCATCAAGTGCATCCGCGGGCGATGGCGGGCGATCGGCAGGGTCGCACCGCCTCCGCCCCCGCCGGTCACGGCCGCACCGCCGTCGATCACGCTGAGCGGCAGTGGCTCGACCGTCACCCCGGTCTCCATCCGCCCTGACGTGAAGTACGTGATGACGGCGCGCTACTCAGCGGTGGATCCGTACGACACCTTCATCGTGAAGTCCTTCACGGCCGGCCTCGAGTTGAACCGCAGCGTCATCCTCCATTTCGGCGGCAACTACAACGGCACCGTCCCCGTCAACATCTACGACAAGGACGTGGGGGCGATCGAGGTCTCCGCAGCGGGCACTTGGCAGCTCGAGCTCAAGCCGCTGACGGGCAACGTACCAGCAGGTCTCGGACCCTTCCGGGGCACGGGCCCGGCAGTGATTGAGTACAAGGGTCCCTCCATCGTGGTCGGCTTCTCACACTCAGGGTCGAGGAACTTCATCGTCGAGGCCTACACGCTGGGCGACTGGACGCTCCCGGTGAACGTGATCGGGCCCTACTGGGGCGTGCATGTGCTCCCTGGCAACTCGCTGGTCGTCATCGACGCCGACGGGCCGTGGGGCGTCG
>CAIYXG010000262.1 GCA_903930035.1 uncultured Actinomycetes bacterium
CGACCGCGAGCCAGGTCGCCGCCCCCGGCCCGACAGCCGACGGGCCCTCGACCACGGCCTCCACCACCACGACCGAGGCCCCGCGCCCCCGGACCGGCAGCGGCGAGCCGGTGACGATCGCCTTCGCCGGCGACGCGAGCTTCGAGGGGCTGTCGGGGGCGCTCACCTCCCGCCCGGCCTCGCTGCTCTCCGCCGTGGCCCCGGTGCTGTCGTCCGCCGACGTGGCAGTGGTGAACCTGGAGGCGGTCCTCGGCACCAAGGGCACCCCCAGCCCCAAGGCGTTCAACTTCCAGACCCCGGCCCAGGCGGTCGACGCGCTGCGGGCGGCCGGGGTGGACGCGGCGTCGATGGCCAACAACCACGGCATGGACTTCGGTCCGGTCGGCCTGCAGGAGTCGCTCGCCATCGAGCAGTCCACGGGGTTCCCGCTGATCGGCGTGGGCCAGGACGAGGAGCAGGCCAACGAGCCGTTCGTGACCGAGGTCAAGGGCCAGAAGATCGCGGTGTTCGCCGCGACCGACGTGCTGGACGACGCCCTCCGGTCGTCGTGGGTGTCGGGCCCGGGCAAGCCGGGCCTCGCCAGCGCCGAGGAGCCGCACCAGGACGCGTTGGCGGCCCGGGTGGCCGAGGCGGCCACGAAGTACGACACCGTCGCGGTCTTCCTCCACTACGGGACGGAGAAGCAGACCTGTCCCAACGCCCGGCAGCAGGAGCTGGTGCGGCTCCTGACGGAGGCCGGCGCGGACATCGTCGTGGGCGGCCACGCGCACCGTGTGCAGGGCGCCGGGTTCCTGGGCGACAAGGCGGTGGCCTACGGGCTGGGCAACTTCGTGTTCCGGGTGAACTCCCCGGCCAGCGCCGAGTCGGGGGTCCTGCTGGTGACGGCCACCGGCCACCGGGTCGACAAGGTGGAGTGGAAGCCCGCCACGATCCGGGGCGGGGTGCCCTACCCGACGGGCCAGCCGGGCGAGCCCCGCATGGCCCAGCTCCGTGGGTGCGCGGGCCTCACGGCCACGCCGACGGGGACCGGCGGGTGAAGGACCAGGCCTACCGCCTGTTCCTCCAGGTCTACCGGCGCCTGCCGCGACCGGTGCGGCGCTGGGCGGTGCGGGCCGGGACGCCCAAGTACACGGTGGGTGCCATCTGCATCGTGCGCCGCGACGACGGGCAGGTGCTCCTGGCCCGGCACTCCTACTGGAGCCGCTGGGGCACGCCGGGCGGACTGGCGAAGCGGGGCGAGCACCCCGAGGTGGCCGCGGTCCGTGAGACGCGCGAGGAGGTCCACCTGGACATCGAGGTCGTGGGGGAGCCGGTCGTGGTGGTCGAGCCCCGCCCGCACCGGGTCGACTGCGTGTTCCTGGCCCGTCCCGTCCCCGGTGCCGACCTGACCCAGGTCCGGCCGTCGTCGCCGGAGATCGTGAAGGTGGGCTGGTTCCCGCTGGACGACCTGCCCGAGCTGCAGGTCGAGACCGCCACCGCGCTCGCGGCGCTCGAGCGGGCCGGGCGGCTCACGCCATCGTCTGTCCGCCCGACACGTTGAGCGCCTCGCCCGTGATGTAGGCGGCGTCGTCCGAGCACAGGAACGCGATCGCCGCGGCGACCTCGTGGGGCTCCTGGAGGCGGCCGAGCGGCACCTCGCGCTCGAGCCAGCCGGCCATGCCGCCGGGCTCGGCGGCGTCCATGAGCGACTCGAAGAACCGTCCCGGGTTCAGCAGGTCGGTGTCGACGGTGCCGGGGCAGACGGCGTTGACGGTGATCCCGGACGGCCCCCACTCCTTGGCCATCACCTGGGTCAGGAGCACCACGCCCGCCTTGGCCGAGGAGTAGGCCCCGAGCAGCGGCCAGCCGAGCTTCCCGGCCTGCGAGCTCACGTTCACGATGCGGCCGCCCTCGCCGTGCTCGACCATCCGCTCGGCGCACGTCCGGGCGACCAGGAACGTGCCGGTCAGGTTGACGTCGACGACGCGACGGAACTCGTCGGCCGGTACCGACAGCAGCGGGGCCGCGCCGAACCCGGCGCCCGACCCGCCCGCCACGTTGGCGACGAGGGTCACCGGACCCAGGTCGGCGGTGGCGCGGGCCACGGCGTCGCGGACCGCAGCCTCGTCGGTGACGTCGGCCTGGAGCGCGACCGCGTCGGTGCCGCCGGCGCGGAGCTCGTCGACCAGCCCGAGCAGGTCGTCGTGGGTCGCGACCCCGTGCTGGGGGAAGTCCGGGTCGGGCCGGGCGATGTCGAGGCACGCCACCTTGGCCCCCTCGGCGGCCAGCCGCAGCGCAGTGGCCCGGCCGATCGAACGGGGCCGCGCCGCGCCCGTCACCAGGGCGACCCGGCCGGCGATGCCGTCGAGCATCAGCCGACCGTGAGGGTGAACACGGTCTCGGGCGTCCCGGCGACGGCGGCGTCGGACGGTGTGCCCTCGAGGCGGACGGTCACCCTGGCCGTGCCCGCGGCGACAC
Source organism: uncultured Actinomycetes bacterium (assembly GCA_903930035.1). Classification (GTDB taxonomy): domain Bacteria; phylum Actinomycetota; class Acidimicrobiia; order Acidimicrobiales; family Microtrichaceae; genus CAJANQ01. Next base: position 2,458 of record CAIYXG010000262.1, read on the forward strand.
CCTTGCCGCCCGCGTTGGTGGTGTAGGTGCCTTGGCTGCCACCGGTCGAGGTGATGGTGAACACCCCGGGGTCGTCGCTGGTGGCGACGAACGTGCCGGGGGAGGGGTCGCCCAGGTCGAACACCGCGGTGGCCCCGACCTTGACCGTGGCCGAGGTCGTGGAGCGGTCCAGCATGGTGGGGGGCAGCATCGTGGGGGGCAGCACGTGGGCGGCGGGCAGGCTCCGGGACATGCCGCGGTTCTACACCCTGTGCGGCAGCCGTGCGGGGCGGACCGGCCGGTGCAGGCTGCCCCGTGACTCGGCGTGGTGCGGTCGCTACCATCCGTCGTGGGCCGGGCGACGCACGTCAGCGCACGAGGGGGTGGCGATGTCGACGACAGGCAGGGTGGACAGCGCCGCCGACGGCGGGGTGGTCGACGTCCGTGCGCCGGCCCCTGCGGTCGCCGTCGTCGACGACGGCTGGGCGACGGCGGTCGGCGGGCCCGACCTGGTCTCGGTCGTCGGCGCCATGGGCGACATCGTCGTGGTCGTGGACTCCGACGGCAGCGTCGTGGCGTGCAACCCCTCGGCGGCCCGGGCCACCGGCCGGGCGGCCCAGGACATGGTGGGACGCAGCGTCTTCGACCTGGTGCACCCTGAGGACCAGGGCATGGCCGTCGAGCTCTACGAGCGCTACACGGGCGGGTCCGAGGTGTTCCGGCCCGCGGTCCGGCTCCTGTCGCCCGACGGCCGGGCCGTGACGGTCGAGTTCACCGCCCGCCGGGTCGACCACGGGGCCAAGCGCTACCTGGTGCTCAACGGGCGGACCGACCCTCTCCTCGACGCCGAGGAGCTGGTCGAGGGGCTCGGCGTCGGTGTCTGCATCTGCGACGGCCAGGGCGTGGTGACGCGGTCCAACCAGACGGCCGCGCGGCTGCTCGGGTCGGGCCAGGTCGAGCCGCGCGGGCCCCTTGCCGAGCTGCCCGGCACCTTCTACCGGTCCGGCCCCGGCTCGCTGATGCCGACGGAGCACCCGCTGGCGACGGCCCTGGCGACCGGGCGCCGTGTGGAGGAGCGCATGGTGCTCGTGGGGGCCGACGGCGTACGCCGGGTGGTCGAGGTCGAGGCCCGGCCGGTCACGCTGCGGTTCGCCGGCGGCGCAGCCGCGGTCATGACGCTCAACGACGTCACGGAGCGCGACGCGGGCGAGCGCGAGCTGGAGCGCCGGGCCACGGTCGACGACCTGACCGGCGTGCTCAACCGCTCCACGTTCATGTCGCTCACGGAGCGGCGCATCGACGCGCTCGGCCCCGGCCGCCTGCTGGCACTCCTGTTCTGCGACCTAGACCGCTTCAAGTCGGTCAACGAGCGCTTCGGCCACATCGAGGCGGACCTCATGCTGCGCGAGTTCGCCGGGAACCTGCGGCTCGAGGCGGGCCGCGACGGGCTGGTGGGGCGGCTGGGCGGCGACGAGTTCGCCGTCGCGGTCGAGGTCGCCGACGAGGCCGAGGCCGAGGAGGTGGCCGGCCGGCTCCGCGAGGCCATCCGGCTCGCCGGGCTGGCCACGATCCACGTCGCCGTCACCGCCAGCGCCGGGATCAGCCTGACCGCCGGGCCGCGCGACGCGGCACGTCCCATGGTGCGGGTCGGCCAGCTGATCGAGGAGGCCGACGAGGCCCTGCGGAAGGCCAAGCGCTCGGGCCGTGACCGGTCCCAGCTGTTCGACGACGCCATGCGGTCGCAGCGGGCCGAGCAGACCGCCATGGGCCGGCTGCTCCGTGACCGGCTCGACGAGTCGCGGATCGAGGTGGCGGTCCAGCCGATCGTCGACCCCCGGACGGGGTTCGTCTCGGGCGGCGAGGTGCTGGCCCGGGTGCGCGACGACGAGGGCCAGCTGGTCCCGGCCGCCCTCTGGATCGAGTCCGCCGTGCGGAACGGTCTGGTCGGTGCCGTCGACGAGTCGGTCATCGTGCAGGCGGCCGACCTGGTGGCCCGGTTCTCCGGGATGGAGCGCCTCCCGGTGATCGGCGTGAACCTGTCCGACGCCATGCTGGCCCGGGCCGACCTGGAGGAGTGGCTCCTGGGCGTGCTCGACCGGGCCGGGGCCGACCCGTCCGGGTTCCTGGTCGAGGTCCCGGAGACGGTGTTCCCGGTGATCCGCGACCGGGCTGCCGAGGCGCTGCGGTCGTTCAGCGCCCGGGGCATCTGGATCGCGGTCGACGACTTCGGGACGGGCTACGCGTCGCTGGCCGAGGTCCGGGACCTGCCGGTGGACACGCTCAAGGTCGACCGCTCCTTCGTGACCGCAGAGGTCGGCTCGCCGGAGGAGGCGATCTTCCGGGCCTCGCTGGAGATGGCCCGGGCCCTGGGGTGCCGGACCGTTGCCGAGGGGGTCGAGACCGAGGAGCAGCTGGCGCTGGCGATGGACCTGGGTGCCGACTACGTGCAGGGGTACCTGCTGGGCCGGCCGGTGCCGGTGGAGGACTTCGTCGAGCGGATCCGCTCGAACCCGGTCCTGTAGGACCGCGCCGCTAGGTGCGGGACCGGCCGGCGGCGGGGACCGCCAGCTGGTCGAGCAGCGTGGTGAAGGCATCGAGCGCGGCGTCCACGGTCAGGTCGCCCTTGCCGCACGCCAGGGCGAGCTCGGTCAGCGCGCCGAAGACGGCCCGGACCAGCGCGTCGGTGACGGTGACGCCCAGGGTGCCGGCGGCCGACAGCATCTCCAGGCCGAGCCGCATGGAGGCAATGCCGTGGGCGCCGTCGATCTCGTGCCAGCGGTCCAGGCCGAGCACGGCGGGCCCGTCGGCCACGGCGATCCGGCGGTAGTCCTGCCGGCAGGCGAACTCGAGGCCGGCCCGGGCGGCCCG
>CAIYXG010000263.1 GCA_903930035.1 uncultured Actinomycetes bacterium
CCGGTAGCGTTCCCGCCGTGACTGACGCAGCTGCCCCTTCCGAGACCCCGACCGCCGACGGCCCCGCCGTGCTCGTGGACCGCCGCGACGACGGCGTGGTCGTGCTCACGCTCTCCAACGGCAAGGTCAACCCCCTGTGCGTCGAGCTGCTCGACCAGCTCTCGGCGCGGTGCGACGAGATCGCCGGCACCGCCCGCGCCGTCGTGGTGACCGGGGGGCCCAAGGTGTTCGCCGCCGGCGCCGACATCACCGAGTTCGCCGAGCGCGGCGGCGAGGAGCCGTTCGCCCTGTCGCCGCCCGACCGGGTGGGGGAGATCGGCGCCGCGTTCCTGCGGGCGCTCGGTGCGGTGGCGACGCTGCCGTGCCCCACCATCGCCGCCGTGTCCGGCGTCGCCCTCGGCGGCGGGTGCGAGCTGGCACTGGCCTGCGACTTCCGGCTGGCCGGCCCGCGTGCGAAGTTCGGCCAGCCCGAGATCCTGCTGGGCATCATCCCGGGCGGCGGCGGGACCCAGCGACTGGCGCGGCTGGTGGGTGCGTCACGGGCCAAGGACCTGGTGTTCTCCGGCCGGACGGTCGACGCCGCCGAGGCCGCGCAGATGGGCCTGGTGGACCGCGTCACCGAGGACGAGGACGTCACGGCCGCGGCGGTCGAGTGGGCCGCCACGTTCGCCGCAGGGCCGCGCCACGCGCTGCTGCTCGCGAAGCACGCCGTCGACCGGGGCCTCTCGCTGCCGCTGCAGGACGGGCTGCTGCTCGAGCAGGACCTGTTCGTGCGGTCCTTCACCACGCCCGACGCCGCGGTGGGCGTGCGGTCGTTCCTCGCCGAGGGACCCGGCAAGGCCGACTTCCGCTAGCCCGGCCGCTCCGTCCTGGCCCCAGGCCACGGTCCTTCCCTGGGCGTGGCCCGTGGGCCGGCCGCTCAGTCCTGGCCCCAGGCCACGGTCCTTCCCTGGGCGTGGCCCGTGGGCCGGCCGCTCAGTCCTGGCCCCAGGCCACGCGACCAAACTCGACGGGGGTGGAGACCAGGCGGTGCGTCGGGACCACGCGCACGGTGACGCCCATGCGGCCCGCCCGGTCGAGCGAGGCGGTGCCGGTGTAGCGGCGGTGGCCGTCGGCGAGACCCTCGGCCGCGCCGTCCACGGCCATCGGCGTGCTCGTCGCGCCCTCGAGCTCGCCGGACTGGCCGACGTGGCCGACCACGAGCTGCACCTCGACCTCCGACGGCTCGAGGTGTCCGAGCGAGACCGTCGCGGTGACCGTCCTGGCCGAGCCAAGGTCGCCGGTGGCCTCGTCGACGTCGACGTCGTCCACGTGGACCTGGTGCCAGGCGCCGTCCACGCGGGCCCGGTAGGCCGCCAGGTCCTTGGCCCCCGCGAAGTGGTCGGCGCAGAGCTCCAGGTTCCGGGCGGCGGCCGGCACGTAGAGGTCCTCGACGTAGTCCTGCACCATGCGGTGGGCACCGACGAACGGGCCGAGCGTGCGCAGCGACTCCTTCATCCGTGCCACCCAGGCCACGGGCGTGAGGGCGCCCGAGCGCTCCCAGTAGAGCGGGGCGAGCTGGGTCTCGAGCAGGTCGAACAGCCCGTTGGCCTCGATCTCGGTGCGGCGGGCCTCGTCGGCCACGGCCTCGGCCGAGCTGATGGCCCAGCCGTTGGGGCCGGTGGCGCGCGGGTCGTCGTCGCCGGACGAGAAGCACTCGGCCCACCAGCCGTCGAGCACCGAGCAGTGGAGCGCACCGTTGAGCACGGCCTTCATGCCCGAGGTGCCCGAGGCCTCCATGGGGCGGACGGGCGTGTTGAGCCAGACGTCGGCGCCCTGGACGAGCGAGCGGGCGAGGGCCATGTCGTAGTCCTCGACGAACACGAACCGGTGCCGGACGTCGGCCTCGTGGGCGAAGGTGGCGATCCTGCGGATCAGCTCCTTGCCCTGGTCGTCGGCGGGGTGCGCCTTGCCGGCGAAGACGAACTGCACCGGGCGGTCGGCGTCGAGCACCAGCCGCGTGAGGCGCTCGGGCTGGGACAGCAGGAGTGCGGCCCGCTTGTAGGTGGCCATGCGGCGGGCGAAGCAGATGGTGAGCGCCTCGGGGTCCAGCGCGTCGTCGACCCACTCCAGCTCGGAGGCGGAGCGGCCCTGGGCGAGCCCGTAGTTGCGGAGACGCTCGCGGACGTGCTCGACCATCCGGACCTTGGCCGACGCGTGGGCCGACCACAGTGCGACGTTGTCGACGTCGACGACCCGGCCCCAGGCGTCCTGGCCCGCCCACTGCCAGTCGTCGCCGACCGAGGCGGAGAGCACCTCGTCCATCTCGGCCGACACCCAGGTGGCGCCGTGGACGCCGTTGGTGATGGAGCCGACGGGGGTCTCGGCCTCGGGGACGCCGGGCCACAGGTCGGCGAACATCTCGCGGCTGACCTCGCCGTGCAGGGCCGACACGCCGTTGCGGCGCTCGGCCAGGCGCATGCCCATGACGGCCATGTTGAACCGGTCGGTGGGCTCGGCGCCGGGGCGGTGGCCCAGGGCCATGAGCGCGTCCATCGTGACGCCGCACTCGGCGGCCCAGCCGGCGAAGTACGTCTCCATGAGCTCGCGGGGGAACTGGTCGATGCCGGCGGGCACGGGGGTGTGGGTGGTGAACACGGCACCGGCGCGCACGGCCTCGAGCGCCTCGCCGAAGCTGAGGCCGTCGGCCTGCAGGTGGTGGCGGATGCGCTCCAGCCCCAGGAACCCGGCGTGGCCCTCGTTGGTGTGGAAGACCGCGACGTCCACGCCGAGCGCCGACAGCGCCCGCACGCCGCCCACGCCGAGCAGGATCTCCTGGCGGAGGCGGTGCTCGACGTCGCCGCCGTAGAGCCGGTCGGTGACGAGCTGGAGGTCCTCGGGGTTCTCCGGCAGGTCGGCGTCGAGCAGGTACAGCGGCGTGCGGCCCACCATGGCGCGCCACACCTGGGCCACGAGCGGGCGGCCGCCCATGTCGACCGACACCCGGACGTTCTCGCACAGCTCCAGCGCCATGGCGTGGGGGTCCAGGTCGGGGAACCGCTCCTGCTGCCAGCCGTCGGCGGTGAGCGACTGGCGGAAGTAGCCGTGCCGGTAGAAGAGGCCGATGGCCACGAGCGGCACGCCCAGGTCGGAGGCCGACTTCAGGTGGTCGCCGGCCAGGACGCCGAGGCCGCCCGAGTACTGGGGGACGGCCTCGGAGATGCCGAACTCGGGGGAGAAGTAGGCGACGACGCCGTCGCCGAGCGCGCCGGCCGCGCCGGGGGCCTGCTGGAACCAGCGGGGGAGGTCCTCGTAGGCGTCGAGCGACGCGGTGGCGGCGGCCAGCCGCTCCAGGAACGCGGCGTCGCGCGACAGCTCGTCGAGCCGCCCGGTGCTGACCTCGGCCAGGACCCGGCGCGGGTCGTGGCCGCTCTCGTCCCACGACTGGGGGTGGATCGACGCGAAGAGCTCGCGCGTGGGCCGGTCCCACGACCACCGGAGGTTGCTGGCGTGGCGGTCGAGCGCGGCGAGCGGCTCGGGGAGGCGGGGGCGGACGGTAAAGCTGCGGAGGGCCTTCATCCCCGAC
>CAIYXG010000264.1 GCA_903930035.1 uncultured Actinomycetes bacterium
CCCGTACCTCGAGCTCGGCCAGCGACGACCCCAGCGCCGCGTCCACCGCGCGCCGCACCCCCTCCAGCACCGGCGCCAGCGCCAGCAGCTCGTCGTCGGACGCGAGGGTGACGTCGAACGAGGCGGCCTTGGCGGCTGCTTCCTCGAGGACCACGACGTCGAACATGTGTTCGACGATATACATCCGGACGACACGGGTCAACAGGAAATAGGCGGAAAAATCAACAAACAGCCTGTGGAGCCCCCGGATAAGCGCGACCTGACTCCCACCGGGAGGACCGGGACGAGGCACCGCACGGCAACCCCGGGCGCGACGAAGCAGCGCGCAGTGCGGGTGGATCAGCCGCTCAGGCCACCGAACCGACGGTCCCGGCGCTGGTACTCGTCGATCGCGGCGTACAGGTCGCCACGCCGGAAGTCCGGCCAGAGGACGTCGGTGAACACCAGCTCGGAGTACGCCAGCTCCCACATCAAGAAGTTGGAGATGCGGTACTCCCCCGACGTCCGGACCATGAGCTCGGGGTCCGGCATCTTCGGGTCGTACAGGTGCGCCCGGATGGTCTTCTCGGAGATCTTGTCGGCCGGCACGCCGGCCCGGACGATGTCCTGCACGGCGTCGACGATCTCGGCCCGCCCGCCGTAGTTGAACGCGATCGACACGGTCAGCGCGGTGTTGCGCTTCGTCATCTCGGCCGTGTCGTCCATGTGCTTGGCCAGGCGCTTGGGCACCCGCCAGCCCCGGCGGCCGATGAACCGCATGCGCACGTTGCGGGCGTTGAACTCGTCGCGGCGGGTCAGCAGGAGCCGCTCGTTGAAGTTCATGAGGTAGCGGACCTCGTCGGCCGGCCGCTTCCAGTTCTCGGTGGAGAACGCGTACACGGTCAGCCACTTGATGCCGGCGTCGAGCGCGCCCCACACCGTGTCGACCAGGGCCTCCTCGCCGGCGGCGTGGCCCTCGGTGCGGGGCAGCCCGCGCTGCTGGGCCCACCGGCCGTTGCCGTCCATGACGACGGCCACGTGCTGCGGCATGCGGCGGCGGTCCAGGTCCTTCAGCGCGACGTTGCGGGGGGAGTCCACGGCAGGAACCTACAGGAACCGACTAGTAGCCGAGCCGTTCCAGCGACTCGGACGAGGACTGCCAGTTCTTCTCCACGGTGACGTGCAGCTCCAAGAACGTGCCCTCCGGCAGCTGTCGGCGGACCCGGGTCCCGACCTCCTTGAGGACCAGCCCGCCCCTGCCGATCACGATGCCCTTCTGGGACTCCCGCTCGACCACGATCTCCACCCGCACGCGGGGCCACTCCCACTCGGCAACCCGGGTCGCGATGGAGTGCGGCAGCTCGTCGTGCGTCACGGCGAGCAGCTGCTCGCGGACCAGCTCGGCGACCCGGAACGGCTCGGGCGCGTCGGTCACCTCACCGACCGGGTACCAGCGCGGGCCCTGGGGCAGGCGGGACCGCAGGTACTCGACCAGCTCGGGCACGCCGGTGCCGCGCCGGGCCGAGACCGGGAAGTACTCGGCGAACCCCAGGTCGGCCACCGCCGCCAGCTGCGCCATGACCTGCTCGGGCGTGGCGCGGTCCACCTTGTTCACGACCAGGACCGAGTCCTTGGGGACCCGCTCGGCGATGAACCGGTCCCCCGGCCCGAACGGCTGCGTGGCGTCGATCAGCAGGCACACCACGTCCACGTCGCCCAGGGCCTCGGTGGCGGTCTGGTTGAGTCGCTCCCCCATGAGCGTCCGGGGCCGGTGGATGCCGGGGGTGTCCACGAACACCAGCTGGGTCTCGTCGTCGTTCAGGATCCCGCGGATCTGGTGGCGGGTGGTCTGCGGCTTGTCCGACGTGATGGAGACCTTGGTGCCGAGGATGAAGTTGACCAGCGTCGACTTGCCCACGTTGGGCCGCCCCACCACCGTCACGAACCCGGAGCGGACCTGCTCGGCGTCCTGCTCGTCGCTCACGCCGGCCCGTCCGTGTCGGGCTCGTCCTCCGGGCGGTCGGGCAGGACGATCCGGACCTGGGCGATCCGACGGCCGTCCACGCGCTCGACCACCAGGCGGGCACCGTCCGCCACCACGGAGTCGCCCGGCACCGGCACCCGGCCGAGCAGGCCCAGGACCAGGCCGCCGATCGAGTCCCAGTTGCCCTCGGGCAGCTCCAGCTCCAGGTCCTCGGACAGGTCGTCGACGTTCAGGGTGGCGTTCACGACGACGTCGCCGTCGGGCAGCCGCACCATGGCGGGCGCGTCGGTGTCGAACTCGTCCTCGATCTCGCCCACGAGCTCCTCGAGCAGGTCCTCGAGCGTCACCAGCCCGGCGGTGCCGCCATACTCGTCGACCACCACCGACATGTGGTTCTTGCTGGACTGCATCTCGGAGAGCAGCTCGCTCACGCGCTTGGTCTCGGGCACGAAGTGGGCCGTGCGCAGGAGCACCGTGACCGGACGGTTCCCGCCGCCCTCCCGCTCGGTGCGCATGGCGTCCTTCAGGTAGACGATCCCGATGACGTCGTCGGCGTTCTCGCCGCACACGGGGATCCGAGAGAGGCCCTTGTCGATGGACAGCTCGACGAAGTCGGTCACGCTGCGGTCCGACGAGATGGTCACCATGTCGGTGCGGGGCACCATGATCTCTCGCGCCACGGTGTCGCCGAAGTCGATGACCGACTCGATGAGGTCCAGCTCGGACTCCTCGATCACGGCGTTCTGGGCAGCCTCGCCGGCCATGGCGAGCAGCTCCTCCTCGGTGACCCACGGGCCCTTGGCCAGTCCCTTGCCGGGCAGCAGGATGTTGGCGACGCCGATCAGGCCGCGGGCCGGCCAGCGCAGGATCTTGCCGACCAGGTCGACGAGCGGCGCCGTCAGGAGCGCGGCCCGCTCGGGGTGCTGCAGCGCCCAGGTCTTGGGGGCAGCCTCGGCCACGGTGAACAGCACGGCGACGTTGAGCAGCACGCCCACGAAGCCGCCCCAGCCGCCGAAGATGCGCACGGCGAGCAGACCCACGATGGCGGCCTGCGAGGTCTGGACGATGTTCACCGCCAGGAACACGCCGTTCAGGTCGCGCTCGATGTTCTCGACGATCCGTTGGACGCGCTCGGCGCCCTTGCGGCCCTGCTCCACCAGGGCCGCGGCACGGGCCCGGGTCATCTGCGTCACCGCCGTCTCGGCCACGGCGAGCACCGCGGCCAGCAGCACCAGCACCAGGGCGGCGAGGCCCAGCCACAGGTCCATGGTCACGGTGCGACCTCCGAGGACGCCCACGGGTCACGGGCGGGCGCGCCGTGGAGCAGCGTCAGCAGCTCGCGCTCGCGCGCCCACATGTCGGCCTGCTGCTTTGGCTCGGCATGGTCCCAGCCGGCCAGGTGCAGGGCGCCGTGCACCACGAGCAGCGCCATCTCGTCGTCGGGCGTGCCGGCGTGGTCGGGGGCCTGGGCCACGGCGACCGACGGGCAGAGCACGACGTCGCCCACCACCCAGGGCCCGTCGCCCGGGTCGACCACGCCGTCGATGGGGAACGACAGCACGTCGGTCGGGGCGCCGTCACCGTCGAGGTGCTCGGCCTTGAGCGCCGCGATCTCGTCGGGGTCGACCAGCGTGAGCGAGCACTCGGCCCCGCCCGGCGCGCCCTCCAGGGCGAGCACGCCGGCGAGCA
>CAIYXG010000265.1 GCA_903930035.1 uncultured Actinomycetes bacterium
GGTACATCGACAGCAGGGCCGGGATGTCGGCGCGGGGGTTGCCGGAGCCGAACACCGTGCCCTTGATGGACTTGTTCATCATCGAGAGGAAGAACAGGTTCAGGTCGGCCTGGCCGTCCATCATGTTGCCGATCGCGGTGACGACGAGCGTGCCGCCCTTGGCCGTCAGGCCCAGCGCCGGCTCGATCATGTCGCCGGTGACGACGCCGGGCACCAGGATCACGGCGTCGCACATGTCGCCCCAGGTGAGGTCGGGCACCGCCAGGGCAGCCTCCTCGAGCGAGGCGTAGGTGTGGGTCGCGCCCATCTCCATGGCCTTCTCGCGCTTGAACTCGACGGGGTCGATGGCGATGACGCGCTTGGCGCCGGCCATGGCCGCACCCTGCACCGCGTTGATGCCCACGCCGCCGACGCCGACGACGGCCACGTTGTCGCCGGGCTTGACCTTGGCCCGGTGCACGGCCGAGCCCCAGCCGGTGGCCACGCCGCACGAGACGAGCGCGACGGCCTCGAAGGGGAGGTCCTTCTCGACCTTGACCAGCGACGACTCGGTCACCAGCAGGTGCTCGGAGAACGTGCCCAGCTGGGCGAAGCGGGCGGCCTCGGTCTCACCGATCTTGTGGGAGACGTCGCCGAGCCCGCGGGTCATCATCTGGTTGTCGAAGAGCTTGGCGCCCTCGTCGCAGAGGCTCTGCCGGCCGGTCGAGCAGTACTTGCAGCGGCCGCAGGCCGGGATGAACGACATGGAGACGTGGTCGCCGACCTCGAGCGAGTTCACGCCCGGGCCGACCTTCGACACGACGCCGGAGCCCTCGTGGCCGCCGATGAACGGGAAGTGGGGGATGAGCATGTCGCCCTGGACCACGTGCTCGTCGGAGTGGCACATGCCGGCCACGCGCATCTCGACGAGGACCTCGCCCGGACCCGGGTCGTCGAGCACGACTTCCTCGATCTTCCAGTCCTCGTTGTGGTTCCACAGGACGGCGGCGCGTGTGGTGGTCGGCATCGGGTTCCCCCTCGTCGTGCCCCCGTTCGCCCGGGGACTGCTCCGGTTGTTCTAGTGCATCCGCGGGCAGGAGGGGGAGGTCGTCGGGCTCGTCGGGCCCATGACGGGGAACCTGCCGCCCGCACCGGTTACGATCGCCCTCCAGCGCAGTCCCCGACCCATGGGAGCAAGGACATGAGCATCACCGAGACCCCGGTCGAGACGATCGAGACCGAGCAGCCCGAGACCGTCGACGCGGCCACCGACGAGATGGTCGTCGAGGAGCTCCTGGTCGAAGAGGTGTCCATCGACGGGATGTGCGGCGTCTACTGACGCAGCACCTGCTGCCGGGCCCTGGCGGTCCGGCGCTCCTGCTCCTATGACCGTCCCCGTCGACGGCGTCGTCGCCCTGGACCCGCAGGTGGCCCTCCGTCCGGAGCGGTTCGGCGCGCTCGCCTACCACTTCGGCAACCGCAAGCTGTCCTTCCTCAAGCACCCCGACCTGGTGGCGCTCCTGGAGGCCGCCGA
>CAIYXG010000266.1 GCA_903930035.1 uncultured Actinomycetes bacterium
AGTACATCCTCAACGAGCAGCTCGCCGGCCGCGGCGGCCCGCAGATCGGCAAGGGCGTCGGCATCATCGGCAAGACGCTCATCGCCCACGGCTCGGACTTCCTCAAGGAGAAGTTCCTGCCCATGATCCTGGAGAACGACGTCGAGTTCGCCGTCGGGTACTCCGAGCCGGACGCCGGCTCCGACGCGGCGTCGATGCGCCTCAAGGGCGAGCGCCACACCACCGAGGACGGCCGCACCGGCTGGCTCCTCAACGGCCAGAAGACCTGGACCACCTCGGCCCACTTCGCCGAGTGGTACTGGCTGGGCGTCCGGACCGACCCCGACAACAAGCACATGGGCATCACGCTCATGCTCGTGCCGCTCGACCAGGAGGGCGTCACGATCAACGGCATCTGGACCATGGGCGACGAGCGCACCAACGAGGTCTGGATCGACAACGTCTTCGTGCCCGACGAGTACGTCGTCGGCGAGGTGAACCACGGCTTCCGCTACATCAGCCAGGCGCTGGACCTCGAGCGGTTCACCATGTTCACGTACAGCCCGATCAAGCAGCGCCTCGACCTGCTGACCGAGTGCGTGCAGAACACCACCCGCGACGGCGAGCCCCTCAAGGACGACGCCACGGTCCGCGCCCGGATGGCCAACCTCCACACCGAGGCCGAGGTGGCCCGCGTCATGGGGCTCAAGTTCGTGGCCGAGGCCGTGAAGGTGGAGCACAAGGCCAAGGCCGGCCAGGAGTTCCAGCCGCCCACCGTGGTGGCCTCGGAGTACAAGCTGTTCGCGACGGAGCTGTCGCGCCGGCTGGCGTCGGCCGCCATGGACATCGGCGGTGCGGGCACCCAGCTGCGGGTCCACACCGAGGACGCCCCCATGGTGGGCCGCTCCGAGTCGACCTACCGCTACACCGTGATCGACACGATCGGCGGCGGCTCCTCGGAGATCCAGAAGAACATCATCGCCCGTCGCGGCCTGGGTCTTCCCAAGAACTTCTGAGCCCGTCCCCGTGTCGGTCACTCCTGCGCTGGAGGGCGTGCGCGTCCTCGACCTGGCCTCGGTCGGCCCGGCAGCCCGCGCGTCGCGCGTGCTGGCCGACTACGGCGCCGAGGTGGTCAAGGTCGGCGCGGTGCCCCGCGCCGGGGGTGTGCAGATCGTCCCGCCGTACTACGCCTACTCGGGCAACCGGGGCATGCAGCGTGCGCTGTTCGACCTGAAGGCCGACGCCGGCCGCGAGGCCTTCCTGGCGCTGGCCAAGGACGCCGACGTGGTGATCGAGTCGTTCCGGCCCGGCGTGGTCGAGCGGCTCGGCATCGGGTACGAGGCGCTCCGCGCCGTGAACCCCGGCATCATCCTCTGCTCGACCTCGGGCTTCGGCCAGGACGGGCCGCGCAGCTCGTGGGCCGGTCACGACGTCAACTACCTGGCCACCTCGGGCTTCCTGGACTGCACCGGCCGCCAGGGCGACGGCCGGCCGGCCCTGCCCGGCGCGACCGTCGCCGACATCGCCGCCGGCGGCATGCAGGCGGCCATGGCGATCCTGGCGGCCCTGCTGCGCCGGGAGCGCACGGGCGTGGGCGAGTGGCTCGACGTCTCCATCGCCGACGGCGCGTTCGCCCTCATGTCGCTCTACGTCGACGAGTACCTGGCGACCGGCACCGAGCCCGGTCCCGGCCACTACATCCTCACCGGCCGCTACGCCTGCTATGACGTCTACACCTGCGCCGACGGCAAGCACCTGAGCGTGGGCGCCATCGAGCCGCAGTTCTGGCGGAACTTTTGCGAGCTCGTCGGCCTGCCCCAGCACGCCGCCGCCCAGCTCGACGACGACGCACAGGACCAGGTCCGCGCCGACGTCGCCGCCGTCCTGGCCACCCGGACCCGTGACGAGTGGGTGGACCTGCTCGGCCCGGCCGACACGTGCGTGGCACCCGTCAACACCGTGGCCGAGGCCGTCGAGGACCCGCAGTACACGGCCCGCGGGCTGGTCGCCGACGCCGTGTCCGACACCGACGGTCCCTTCCGTCAGGCCGCGCCGGTGTGGGCCGGGACCACCCCGCCCGACGGCGCCTACCGGGTGCGCGACGGGCAGCTGACCGACACCACCGACCTGCTGGCCGGCGCCGGGCTCGACCCCGCCGCGGTGCAGGCCCTGGTCGACGAAGGAGCAGTCGCATGAGCGACGGGACCGAGGAGCTGCCGGAGGACGTGGCCGCCCTGATCGGGGTGTCGCAGTACCCCGTCACCGCCACCTTCCCGGTGGAGCGCGGCTACACGTACAACACCCTGGCCGCCACCCAGAACGGCAACCCCCTCTACTGGGACGAGGCCGTGGCCGAGCAGGTCACCGGCGGCATGACCGCACTGCCCACCACGCTGTCGCTGTGGATGCGCCCGCACTACTGGGAGCCGGGCGCCGAGGGCGAGCAGGTCGCGCTGCAGGTCCACTTCGACCTCAAGGCCCGGTTCGACCTGCCCGAGGCCGTCATGACCGACAACACGCTGATCTTCGGCGACCCGGTCCGCCCCGGCGACGTCATCAGCCACGCCCAGGTGCTGCGGTCGGTGAGCGGTCCCAAGACCACCAAGCTCGGCTCGGGCCGGTTCTGGGTGATCGACATCGAGTACAAGAACCAGGACGGCGACCTGGTGGGCGTCGAGTCCTACACCGGGTTCGGCTACCGGCGCAACGGGGGTGCCGCCTGAACGTCCCGACCCCGCTCCTGCTCGACGCCGTCTCGGTGGGCGACCACCTGCCCGGACTGTCGGTCGAGGTCACCCCGACCACGGTGGTGCTCGGCGCCCTGGCCAGCCGCGACTGGCGGCCCATGCACC
>CAIYXG010000267.1 GCA_903930035.1 uncultured Actinomycetes bacterium
ACACGTCGGCCCCGCCCGCCTAAAGGAGAAAAAAGCGGGCGGGGCGGACGGATCAGGCCGCCGCGAGCGCGGGGGGGAGCACCAGGTGCTCCGACGCGGCCGAGTAGAGCTCGGCCGCGACCGACAGGGGGCGCGACACCACCGTGACATGCAGGCCCTGCTCCTTCAGGGTCCGGGCCAGCGGGGCGAAGGCGTGGTCGCCCGAGGCGACGCAGACCCGGTCGAACTGGCCGACCACCCAGGCGTCGTCGACGACGTCGAGCAGCGCCAGGTCGGCGCCGTCCTTGCCGCCGTAGCCCCGGACCTGGTTGGACCCCGTGGCCAGCATCACCCGGAACTTCAGCGCAGGGTTGGCCCCGAAGAAGAACAGGTCGTCCTCCCGGGCGCCCACGAGCCGGCGGTAGTCCTCGACCAGGGCGCGGATCTGCTCGACCGTGGCGTCGTGGAGGTCGCCGCCCAGCAGGTTCTCCGTGTCGACCACGTGCACGGTCCGGACGTGCTGCGGGCGGAGGTCCACGACCACGTCGTCGTCGGCCGCCTCGGCACGATCCGCACGGTCGTCGGCGGGGGCGACGGCCCGGACCGGCGCCGGCCGGCACGGCGGGAGGAAGCCCCACGGGACGGGCGCGGCGGGGGCCGGCCGGTCCGGGGCCCACGTCGCGTCGAGGCCTGCGGCGATCAGGTCGTTCTGCTGGGCGTCTGCGTAGTGCGGCACTGTCCTTGCTCCTCTGCTGGTCGTGGCTGCTGCTGTCCTGGGTCCGGCCGGGGCGGGGCCCCGGCCGGGACGACACGGTCGCAGAGGCCTGTGACACGCCCTCCCGACGGCCCGGGACTGCGGCCGTCGAGGGGCCCGGCGGGAGCGCCTAGGGTCCTCCCCGGCCCGGCCACGACGGCCGGACCCGGACGGCCCGACGACCAGCAGGGAGCAGCACGGGATGGCGACCAGGAGCGGGGACGACCAGGTCCGCTACGGGATCATCGGGTCCGGGATGATGGGTGGCGAGCACCTGCTCGACCTGGCCCACGTGCCTGGTGCGGTCGCCGTGGCGCTCGCCGACCCGGTCGAGGCCTCCCTCGAGTGGGGCCGGGCCTGTGCGGGCCACCCGGTGGACACCTACCACGACTACACGGAGCTGCTGGCCCGCGACGACCTGGACGCGGTCGTGGTCGCCACACC
Source organism: uncultured Actinomycetes bacterium (assembly GCA_903930035.1). Classification (GTDB taxonomy): domain Bacteria; phylum Actinomycetota; class Acidimicrobiia; order Acidimicrobiales; family Microtrichaceae; genus CAJANQ01. Next base: position 1,178 of record CAIYXG010000267.1, read on the forward strand.
CAACATGACCCATGCGGCGGTGCTCGACGACGTCCTGGCCACCGACCTGGCCGTGCTCGTGGAGAAGCCGCTCTGCACGACCGTGGAGGACGCCGTGGCGGTGGCGCACCGGGCCGACGGCCGCGACGCGCTCACCTGGGTGGGCCTGGAGTACCGGTTCATCCCGACGGTCCAGACCATGGTGCGCGAGCTCGGCACCGGCCGGCACGGCACCACCCGGATGGTGTCGGTCCGCGAGCACCGGTTCCCGTTCCTCAAAAAGGTGGGCGACTGGAACCGGTTCAACGAGAACTCGGGCGGCACGCTGGTCGAGAAGTGCTGCCACTTCTTCGACCTGATGCGGCTGGTGGCGGGGGCCGAGCCGGTCCGGGTGCTGGCCTCTGGGGGCCAGGACGTGAACCACCTCGACGAGGTCTACGACGGCCGGGTGCCCGACATCCTGGACAACGCGTTCGTGGTGGTGGAGTTCGCCAACGGCGTGCGCGGGATGCTCGACCTGTGCATGTTCGCCGAGGGCGGCCGGTTCGAGCAGGAGCTCACCGTGGTGGGCGACGCCGGCAAGTACGAGACCACCGTGCCGGGCGACACCGTGTGGTGGGGGCCGCGGGACGGCGCCGGCCCCGTCGAGGTCCCGGCCCCGATGCACCCCGACGTGCCCTACCCCGAGTTCCACATGGGGTCCTCGTTCGTCGAGCACCTGCACTTCGTGGACCACGTCCGCAGCGGCACCCCGCCGCAGGTGACCGTGTGGGACGGCGTGTGGTCGGTGGCGATGGGCGCCGCCGCGCACCGCTCGATCGACGAGGGCCGGCCGGTCCTGCTCGAGGAGCTGGGCGCCCCCTTCGGGCCCGCCTGACCCGGCGTTTCTCAGAATCTCAAGAAATTCGGGGTTTACCTCAACATTTCCTCAACTATGCTGTGGGGACACCGACAGGTCCACCACGCCCGGGCGTCCCCCGCCCCGGCACCGCATCGGGGCGCTGAGGGAGGAACGCCATGACCACGCCGCCACCGGCAGAGGACCAGGGGCCCACGACCGGCCCTGCTGCTGCGCCCTCCGAGCTGGGCGACTTCTTCACCAAGGCGCCCGTGCTGACCTGCCGGGCCACGCCCGACGGCTACCTGTCCGACGTCGGCGGCCCGTGGACCGACACGCTCGGCTGGTCGGTCCAGGAGCTCACCAGCCGGCCGTTCTTCGACTTCATCCACCCGGACGACATCGCGGCCACCACCGACACGCTCACCAACCTGAACGACGGGATCAGCACCGTCGCGTTCGTCAACCGCTACCGCACGGTCGACGGCGACTACCGGCACATCCGGTGGTACGCCCACGTGCTGTCGGACCTGCAGATCTACGCCGTGGCGATCGACGTGACCCACGAGGTCCAGCAGGACGTCGCGCTCAAGTTCCACTCCCTGATGCTCGAGGCCATGACCGAGTTCCAGGAGGCCACCATCGCGTCGGACTTCACCGACGTCCCGGCCCGGCTGCTCGGCGAGCGCCTCCGCCAGCTCACCGGCGCCGGCGAGGTCATGGTCGGCGCCGTGGTCGACCAGCCGGGCTACGGCCCGGTGCTGGCCGTGCTCAGCGCGAGCGACGCCTTCACCAGGGTGCTCGAGCCCCACTCCGAGGCCACGGCCTGCACCTGGACCGCCGGGCCGTGCCTGGGGTTCATCTCCGACCTCAACACGCTCGTCGGGGCCACGGTGCGCACCGGCGAGGTCGTCCTGGCCGACGAGGCGGCGCACGACCTCCGCCGCAGCCCGCACCCCGGCCACGAGCCACAGGTGGGCAACCTGGTGGCGCTCCCGCTCCTGGGCGGCGACGGCGTCATCGGCGTCCTGGCGCTGGGCGACCTGCCCGTCGGGGCCGACCCCGAGCTGCACCGCCTGCTCGACCCGGTCTGCGTCACCGTCGCCAACGCCATCGAGCGGGTCGCCAGCCGGGAGCGCCACCGCGAGCTCAACCGCCGCGCCGACAAGTCCACCGCGCTGCTGCGGGCGATCGCCGAGGACACCGACACGCTCCTGATCGTGACCCACGCCGACGAGTCCGTGAGCTTCCTGAACGCCGGCGCCGAGCGGCTGCTCGGCGTGTCGAGCCGGGTCGTGGCCGGGACCTCGACGGTGCCCGCCTTCATCGGCGTGCCCGACGACGACCCCGACGGCTCCCGCACCGACTACATGGAGGCCTACCGGTTCTGGTCGACCGACCCCGACCGGGTCCGGGCCGAGTGGACGTTCATGAACACCGACGGCACCCGCACGCCCATGCTGGTGTCGGTCACCGCCCTGTACGACGCCGACGGGCAGATCGACGGCTGGGTCCACATGGGCACCAGCCTGGCCGACCGCCGCGAGGCCGAGCAGACCCGCACCGAGGCCGCGCTGCTGGCGGCCGAGGTCGACACGCTGCGCGACCGGGAGCGGGAGCTGGGGCTGCTGTCCGAGGCCACGGAGTACGTGATGTCGTCCACCTCGCTGCGCGACGCGCTGCAGGTGATCCGCACGTACGTCCCCGCCATCCTGGGGGCCGAGTCGCTCGACGTGCTGCCCGTGTCGCAGAACGGCCCCCGGGCGCACGTCCGCGAGGAGCTGCACGCCGCGATCGTCACGGACGACTGCTGGGCGCTGCGCACCGGCCGGGCCCACCTGACCCGCGCCGGCCAGGCCGCCCGGTGCCGCCACCTGCCCAACGGGAGCAGCCACCTGTGCGTGCCGCTGACCGACGGCGACCGGGTGGTGGCCGTGCTCTCCACCCGCATCGACCTGGTCGGCACGAGCGAGCGCGAGGCCACGACCCGGGCCGAGGACGTCGCCCGGCAGATGGGCGTCGCCCTGGCCAACCTGACGCTGCGCAAGTCGCTCGAGCAGCAGGCCACCGCCGACCCGCTCACCGGCGTGGGCAACCGACGCGCCGCCGAGCGGGAGCTGCGCAACGCCGTCGGCCGGAACCGGCGGAGCCACGAGGAGTTCGGCCTCCTGATGATCGACCTGGACCGGTTCAAGCTGGTCAACGACACCCTCGGCCACGAGACCGGCGACCGGGTCCTGTGCGACGTCGCCAAGCTGCTGCGGGGCTGCCTGCGGGAGGGCGACACGGTCGCCCGGATGGGCGGCGAGGAGTTCCTGGTCGTCCTGCGCAACATCAGCCGTCGCCCCACGCTCGACGTGGCCGAGGCCCTGCGGCGACGGGTCGCGGACGAGGTTGCGGTGGACGAGGGGTGGAACTGCACCATCTCGATCGGTGCGCTGCACGTGACCGACGCGACGGCCGACGGCGACGCGCTGCTCGCCGCGGCCGACGCCGCCCTCTACCGGGCCAAGGAGAACGGCCGGAACCAGGTCGTCGTGGCCGAGGAGTCCGAGGCCGTCGACATCTCCCTCGGCGGACCGACGCTCGTCCGCCTCACCGACGGCGACCACCGGCCCGGCCGTCCGACCACCGACCTCCCGGAGCCGCTCGGCACCGACGACCAAGGAGCACCCCACAAATGAGCCCACTCCTGAACGAGCTCCCCCACCTGGCCGGCCCGTGGGGCACGGCCGAGGACATCGACCAGGTCGTCGCTGCGTTCGACCCGGGCCGGACCTTCGCCGCGACGCTGCTCGAGCAGATGCCCATCGGGATCGTGGTCCAGGGCCTCGACGGCGCCATCCTCGCCTTCAACACGTCCGCCACCCGGATCCTGCGGCTCAGCGCCGACCAGCTGCGGGGCCGGACGTCGTTCGACCCGTCCTGGCGGTCGGTCCACGAGGACGGCTCGCCGTTCCCCGGCGACACCCACCCGGCCATCCGGTCGCTCTCCAGCGGGGAGCGGGAGCGTGACGTGATGGGCGTGCGGGTGGCCGAGGAGGAGCCCACCTGGATCGACATCGACGCGCTGCCCGTGTGCAGCCCCGCCGGGGACGTGGTCGGCGTGGTGTCGCTGTTCGCCGACATCACCGCCACCCGCAACGCCGAGTCCAAGGCGGCCCAGACCCTCTACCGGTTCGAGGTCATCGCGTCCGAGGCGACCGACGTCATGCTCGCCCTGGACGACCACGGCATCATCACCTACGCCACGCCCTCGGCCCTGCGCATCCTGGGGCGCGACCCCGCCGACCTCGTGGGCACTCGCGTGCGCGCGCTGTTCAACGGCGAGCACGTCGACGAGGTCGGCCGCTGCGTCGAGGAGGTCCTGGGCCGGTTCGGCTCGTCGGCCCGCCAGACCCTGCCGGTGCACCTGCCGGGCGGGCCGGTGCGCTGGTTCGAGCTGCGCATGAAGAACTACCTGCACGACCCCGACATGGGCCGGGTGCTGGTGACGCTGATCGACGTCGACGACCGGGTCGTGGCCGAGGACGAGCTGCGCCGGGTGAACACCGACCTGGAGCGCCGGCTCGACGAGCTGGACCGCACCCACCAGCTGGACCGGGTGCTGAGCACCGCGACCGAGCTGCTCTCCCGCTGCGTCGACACGGACGAGGTCACCGGCGTGCTGTGGGACTGCATCGAGCAGGCCTTCGTGGGCCACCCCATCACGCTGCACCTGTCGTCGCCGCTCACCGACGAGCTGCAGCCCGTCCAGAGCACCGGCGGCCTGCACCCCAACGTCCGGGCCGACGAGTGCTGGGCGCTGCGCACCCGCCGGGTCCACCTGTCCGAGGTGGGCGGCGTGCGGTGCCACCACGTCGCCGACGGCAAGCGGATCATGTGCATCCCGTTCGTGGTCGACGGCCGGGTCGTGGCGATGGCCGAGGTGGTCCACGACCACGCGGTCGACGAGGGCGTGGCCGAGCTGACGACGGCGGCGACGTCGATGTCGGTGCGGCTCTCCACCGCCATCCCGCCAACCTCGGTCGCCGACCTGCCGTAGCGGGGCCCGTTCAGCTGCAGCCCGGCTCGGGCCGAAGCGGTGCCGAGGTCGGGCCGAACACATCGGCGATCGGGATCACCA
>CAIYXG010000268.1 GCA_903930035.1 uncultured Actinomycetes bacterium
GGGACGGTCGTGCGGGCGCGCCGCGGCGGGGATGTTGCGGCCGGGCTGGGGTCGTCTGACGCCGTGTTCTCGTCAGCCAGGACGACGTGAGGCTAGGCGACGGGGAACACCGTGTCGCGCACGGCGGCACCGGCGGGCCGGTGGGCCGCCGTCTACGCCGGGCCGGCCAGCGTCCGCTTGATGTCGTCGAGGATCGGCACGGGGCCCGGGTCGATGCCCTCCGCCTCGCACTGGTAGAGCGTGACCATGTCGCCGAACAGGACCAGGTCCATGAGCTGGGCCAGCCGGCCCTCGCCCTCGGCCTGCACGGTGTGGACGCCGGCGAGCACCTCCTCGCTGATCTCCTCGACCAGCGCGAAGCGGCGCGAGACCTGGGGGTCCTCGAAGGCGTGCCGCAGCAGGACCAGCGAGAAGACCTGCCGGGTGACGTCGCCGTGCTGCCCCCAGCCGCAGATCTCGTTGTGGGTCAGCTCGGGGATGCGGTTGGCGAACGAGGCGATCTTCGGGTTCTCGTTGAACTGGCCCTTCCAGCGCCAGGCCGCGGTCTCCCCCACGGCGCCGCCGCCGTAGACGATCGGCAGGGTGCGGCCCAGGTGGCGGGCCAGCGTGCGCGCCGGGTTGTCGGCGGTCGACAGCTCGTCACGCCGGCGCTGCAGCTGGACCACCGCGGCGTCGATCCACGCCGACGCGCCGTCGAGCAGCCCCATGCGCTCGAGCACGACCAGGGTCGGGACCGACACGGCCCCGATGCCGGCGCGGGGCATGGGGATGGAGGCGTCGACGGGGACGAGGGGCGCGCCGACGTCCGCGGCCAGAGCGGCAAGCTTGCCGCCGGACGCCATGACGACCTCCCGGGCGCCGGCCTCGACGGCACCGCCGAGGGCCGAGAGCGTCTCCTCGGTGTTGCCCGAGAAGGAGATGGCCACCACCAGGGTGTCCGGGCCCACGAACCCCGGGCACTCGTAGTGCTTGGACACCATGACCGGCAGGCAGGAGGTCGGGCCGGCGACGGCGGCGGTCACGTCGCCGCCGATGCCGCTGCCGCCCATGCCCATGACGAGCACCGAGGTCAGCCCCTCGGCCGACGGGAGCCCCTCGACCGTCGCCGCGGCCGCTGCGGCGTCACGGACCTGCTCGGGCAGGCCGAGCGCCGCGTCGAACATGCCGAGCGAGTCGAGCATGCCGGTCACTCCGAGAAGGTGGGGGTGATCCCGCTCGACGCGGCCTTGGTCAGCAGCCGCTCGTGCTCGGCGTCGTCCACCGACACGGCCTCGTCGATCAGCATGACGGGGATGCCGTCGCGGATCGGGTACCGGCGGCGCAGCCGGGGGTTGTAGAGGTGCTGCTCGTCGGCGAAGTAGAGCAGGGGGCCCTTGTCCTCGGGGCAGGCCAAGATCTCGAGGAGGCGGGGGTCGAGCTGGTCGTCGGTCGTCATGTGTGCTCCGTCGGTGGTGCGGGACGTCTGTCCGGGTCAGTTCCTAGTCGGTCCGTGCAGGTGGGTGCGCCGCTCATCCGGCCATGTGGGCCTGGACCTCGGCCACGCGGGCGGCCACGGCCGCCGGGTCGGCCGCCTCCAGGTTGAGCCGGAGCAGCGGCTCCGTGTTGGAGGGGCGCAGGTTGAACCACCAGTCGCCGCAGTCCACGGTCAGGCCGTCGGCACGGTCGGTGGTGGCGTCCGGGTAGGCCGCGGCGACCCGCTCGATCACGGCGGCCGTGTCGTCGACCCGCGTGTTGAGCTCGCCCGACGCCGCGTACCGCTCGAAGGGGCGACGCAGCTCGCTCAGCGGCACGCCGGCGACCGAGAGCTGCTCCAGCACCACCAGGGCGGCGATGAGCCCGGAGTCCGCCCGGTAGTTGTCGCGGAAGTAGTAGTGCGCCGAGTGCTCGCCCCCGAAGATGGCCCCGGTCTCGGCCATGACCTGCTTGATGAACGAGTGGCCCACCCGCGTGCGGACCGGCTCGCCGCCGTGCTCGCGGACGACCTCCGGGACGGCCTTGGAGCAGATGAGGTTGTGGATCACCGTGCCGCCACCGGCACGGTCCAGCAGGGCCGCCGCGATGATGGCGGTGGTGGTGGAGCCGGACAGGCCCACCCCCTGCTCGTCGACCAGGAACACCCGGTCGGCGTCGCCGTCGAACGCCAGTCCGACGTCGGCCCCGACCTCGACCACCCGGGCGCACAGGTCCACCTGGTTGGCCGGGTTGAGGGGGTCGGCCGGGTGGTTGGGGAACGTGCCGTCGAGCTCCCCGTACATGACCTCGAGGTCCATCGGGAGCGTCGAGAACACCGCCGGGACTACCAGGCCGCCCATCCCGTTGGCGGTGTCGGCGACCACCTTGAGCGGGGCCAGCGCGGCGACGTCGACGAACGACCGCACGTGGTCGGCGAACGCATCGAGCACGTCGTCGGAGGACGCCGTGCCCGGCACCTCGGCGTCCGCGAGCCCTCCCTCGGCGCGCTGCAGCGCGAGCTCCTTGATCCGGCCCAGGCCCGAGTCCTCGCCCACCGGGCGGGCCCCGGCCAGGCAGAACTTGGCGCCGTTGTACTCGGCAGGGTTGTGGGAGGCCGTGAACATGACGCCCGGCGCGTCCTTGGCCCCGGAGGCGAAGTACAGGAGGTCGGTCGAGCCGAGCCCCAGGTCCACGACGTCCACGCCCTGCGAGACGGCGCCGGCGGTGAAGGCCGCCACCAGCTCCACGCCGGTCGGGCGCATGTCGCGGGCGACGAGCACGGTGGTGGCGGACCCGCCCGACTCCTCGAGCGCGAACCGTGCGAACCCGGCGCCGACCGCCTCGGCGAGCGCCGGGTCGAGCTGGCCGGGGCACAGCCCGCGGACGTCGTACGCCTTGAAGACGGCGTCGAGCGCCTCGGCGGGGGTGATGGCGGACATGGGCCGAAACCCTACTCCGCCGCCCCTGCGGGCCCGGGCTCCCTCAGGCCGTCCGGGCGGCGGGCAGGACCGACAGGTCGGCCTCGTAGTCGCCGTGGCCGGCGCGGGACCGGATCCGGAACAGGTCCCGGACCAGGCGCCACGCGTCGCGCGCCACGTGGACCGTGGAGCGCTCCGAGTTGACCACCTCGACGGGCACCTCGGTCAGGGTCAGCCGGTAGCGCTCCACCAGGTGGAACAGCTCCACGTCGAACGCGAACCCGTCGACCTGCATCCGGGAGAACACGAGCCGGCCCACGTCCCGCCGCACGGCCTTCAGGCCGCACTGGGTGTCGCGGTAGCGGCCCAGCAGCACCAGCCCCGTGAAGACGTTGATCACGCGGCCGCCGAACTCCCGCAGCCGTCCGGCGGCGACGACCGTCAGCGTGTCGGTGTGCTGGCGGCTGCCCACCACGACGTCCCAGCCCTGCTCCACGGCGTGGAGCAGGCGCGTGATCTGCTCCGGCGGGTACGAGAGGTCGGCGTCGGTGAAGGCCACCGTGCGGCCCGACGCCGCCAGGACGCCCTCCCGCACCGCCGCGCCCTTGCCCCGGTTGGGCGACAGCTGCAGGACCGTGTCGGCGCCCGCCGCCCGCGCCACCTCGGCCGTCCGGTCGTCCGAGCCGTCGTCGGCCACCAGGACCTCGAGCCCCCCGTGGGCGGCCACTGCGGCCAGCTGCGACCGCACGGTGGCGACGGTCGCCGCGATCCGGTCCTCCTCGCGGAAGGCGGGGATCACGACCGTGAGCCGCACGTCGCCCTGGGGCAGCGGCCGTTCCGCCGGCACCGACTGGTCGGACCGGACGGCGTCGAACATGGCCCGCCGGTAGTTGGCGAGCCGCACCATGAACGCCACCAGCACCGCCGGCGCCTTGATGACCAGCAGCGCGCCCCACCAGCCCGGCCGCAGCCACACGTAGAGGATCGTGAGGACGGCGACGTCGGCGAGGAGCGCCATGGCACCGGCCAGGACGTAGGCCCCGACCCGGCGGTACCACCGCAACGACGGGTCGCCCGGGAACGTGAGCGACGAGTGGAGCACCCAGGACACCACCGTGGCGGCGGCCACCGCCACGGCGTCCGCGGACGGGACGGGCCAGCCGGCCAGGAGGTGCAGCGACAGCAGCAGCCCGAGGTCGACGAGCGTGGCCGCCACGCCCACCAGGACGAAGCGGCGGAGCAGGTTCACGCGGTGTCGGGGTCGGGCCCGTCGCCCGCGTCGGACCCGTCCGCATCGGCCGGTCCCGTGCCGCCTGGTTCCGTGCCGCCTGGTTCCGTGCCGCCTGGTTCCGTGCGGTCAGGTTCCGTGCCGCCAGGGTCCGTGCCGGCCACCGGCTCGCCGGTCTCGGCGTCGAGCGTCGGCCGGGTGGGCACGGTGGGCAGCGTCTCCAGGGTCGGCAGCGTGGCGGCCTCCCGGGCGAGGGCCAGCGTCCGGCGCGTGTCGCCCCGGACCAGGAGGACCAGCAGCGCGATCCCGACGAGCGACAGCAGGGTCCCGAACAGCTCGACCCCGGACCGGCCGTAGGTCAGCGTGACCTCCCTGGCGGTCGGGACGACGACCATCTGGTTGGGCGACACCCGGTACGGGCCCGTGGCCCCCGAGACCTTCCAGTTGGGGAAGTACGACGCCTTCACCAGGACCGGGCTGCCGGTCCGGTCGACCCGGAACGAGATCGAGCGGTCGGTCGTGACGACGTCGCTGACCTTGGCGGGCTGCACCGCCCGGCGGGGCGGGGAGGTGCTGCTCGGCGCCACGCGGGCCCACGACTCGGGGCCAGAGGTGGCGAGCGGCACGTCCCACCGCGTCGGGTCGTTGTACCAGTCCACGGCGGGACCCGGCGTCTTCTGCGCGACGACCTGTCCCTCGGCCGGCGGCGGGCGCTCCTTGTCATAGACCCAGCCGTCGATGTGGTCGTCGGTGTCCTTGAGCACGACCGGGTCGTACCTGAGCCCCACGACCTGGTCCGCGTCGGCGACCTCGAAGACCTTCCAGCTGCCGGTGGACGCCACCTCGGTGAGGCGGGGGTCGGCGGCGGCCGCCGTCTTCGCCTTGTCCGAGACCGCCATGTAGTACTTCACGCCGAGCAGCTGCAGGTGCGAGATGCCCTGCTCCAGGTTGAAGTCCGAGTACGGCATGTCGCGCTGGGCCCGGGAGGGCTGCGCCGACAGCTCCGACTGGTTCAGGAAGTGGAACGGCGTGGTGGAGGAGGCCTCGAAGTAGAGGCCCTCCCTCGAGCCGATGCAGCTGTCGGTGAAGTACGGCAGCAGCATGAGCGCCATCGGGGTGCCGAACCGGTTGAGGTCGGGCTCGTACTCCCACATGGCCCGGCCGCAGCCCTGCTCCTCGCCCACCTTGGCCATGGTGTCGACGATGCCCTTGTACTCGGGCCACGCCGGCTTGCCCTCGAGGCCCGAGTAGTTCCAGCGGGCCCAGTCGGCGACGAAGTTGGTGTTGCGGAAGTCGAGCCCCATCCACGAGTACATCTGGCCACCGGGCTTGGCCGGGTCGGCCACGAGCGTCCCGCCGGGCAGGAACCGGAGCGGGCCGAGCAGCGCGACGAGGACCACGGCCAGCGCCACGAGCGAGCCGACCGCACCGACGAGCACCGGCTCCTCCCGCCGGCGCTGCACGTCCTGGACCACCACGGCGAGCGACCGGAGCACGAGCGCCACCGCCAGGCCGGCGAGCAGCGCGAGGCAGAGGAAGTAGAAGGGCAGGAGCCGGGCGTTCCACAGCCGGTACTGCGGCAGGTAGCGGAAGGCCCAGGCCAGCACCATCACCATGAGCGAGAGGAACCAGCCGAGCCGGACCCGGTGCACGAGCGAGAGGACGATGCCGAGCGCGGCCAGCGCGAACACCACGTTGCGGTAGGGCATGTTCGCCACTGCGGGGTCGGGGAACAGCCGCTGGGCGTAGTCGGTGTACTTCTCCCATCCCATGTCGTTGAGGTAGGCGCTGTTCAGGTAGAAGGGCACCACCCAGAAGGCGGCGAGCAGCCCGCCGACGGGCATCACGACCGCGGCCCACCGGAGGGCGCGGGCGTCGAAGCTGACGAACAGCGCCAGGGCGGCGCCCGTGGCCACGAGCGGGAAGGCCGACGGCACGAGCCAGAGCGACAGGAGGACCAGCAGCACCAGTGCTGCGGCCCCGAGGCGGCCGTTGCGGCTGCGGTCCCACCACGGCTCGCGGTCCTCGCGGCGGGTCAGGACGTAGACGACCGTGGCGACGGTCACGAAGATCGCCGGGATCAGGTGGCACAGCGCCACGAGCGCCAGCAGGAAGGCGCCGAGCGCCCGGTCCGTCCCCGTGGGGGTGCCCCGGACCAGGACCGCCAGGTACAGGAGGGCGAACATGAGCGAGATCGAGAACGCGAACTCGCCCGCCATGGTCGAGGCGATGTTCCCGCCCAGGATCGTGTAGCCGTTGTCGAACAGGAAGACGAGGCTCGCCAAGGCGATCATCGGCGGGCCGGGGAACGGGAGCCGGGCGGCCCGGGCCAGGGCGAACGCGGCGAGCGGCATGGTGCACAGGCCGGCGACGGTCACCAGCTTGAACGCCACGTTGTAGGGCACCGGGAGGCACAGCACGGCCGCCACGCCGGCGACGGCGAACAGCAGCGTGCGGCGCGCCGGCGAGGTCAGCCGGGCCTGCACCTTCCAGGTCCCCACGCCGATCGCGGCGAGCAGGAACGGCGCGAGCCACCACGGCGGGCCGGCGGCCAGCATCGCGATGAACAGCGACGGCACCACCATGTAGAAGGTGTAGGCGGGGAACCCGGCGTACCAGTCGGGCGTCCAGCCCGAGAGGCGCAGCTGCGGGACCAGGTGGTCCATCAGGTAGCGCGGCCCCCAGACGTGGGCACCCATGTCGCCGCCGGTCGCCGTGCTGTCGGTGAACAGCAGCTGGGGCTGCATGGCCAGGAACACGACGGCCATGCAGGCCGCCACGATGCCCCAGCTCACCCAGTCCATGACCTGGCGGCCGGAGTGGTCGGGCGAGTCGACGGGGACCGGGAGGTCGCCCGACGTGCCGTCGTCGTGGTCGCCGGACGGGCCGTCGGGCCGGCCCTCGGCGGGCTCCTCTGCTTCGGTGGGTTCGTCGAGCAGGGTGCCCGGACCGGCGGAGTCGTTCATGAGTGCCTCATGGTGTCACGCGGCGGGCGGCGGGAGGTGCCGCCCCACGGGCAGCGGGGCCGGGGTGCAGCAGCGCGCCGGAGCAGCGGCGCGCCCTGGGCGGGCCTAGTCGGAGAGCGAGCGCTTGTACCGGGTGGGGACCGAGCTGATGTCGTGGAGGACGCCGTCGAGGTCGACCTCCTCACCGTCGCGGTGCCACGTCCGGGTGTCGCACTCGGAGCAGCTGCGCATGACGAGGCCGGAACCGTCGACCGTCAGGCCGATCTCCACCATCTCGTTGTTGCACACGGGGCACTTCGTCACGGTACGCACCTCCCTCGTCGTCCTCCCGGCGGAAGCCGGCAGGTCCGGGGTCGAGGGGCCCCCGGATGCACACCCGATCGGACTGCGCTCCCCCAAAGTTAGAAGATCGCGACGCGAATTTCACCGGCATGGGCAGATCTGCCTGCCGGGCCGGGGCCCGGGGACGCCGGCCTACCGGGTGAGCCAGAGCGTCACCACGGTCGTGACGTTGAACCCGACGTGGGCCGCGACCGCCGGCCCCAGCCGGCCGGTCCGGTAGGCCAGCGCGCCGGCGACCAGGCCGAACACGAACAGGCCCAGGAACTGCAGGGCCTCGAGGTGCATGGCCGCGAACACGGCCGCCCCGACCACGACCGACGCCCACGGCGGCATCCCGCGCTTGAGGAGCGACCGCTGGAGCAGCCCCCGGTAGAAGACCTCCTCGACCACCGGCGCGCCGATCCCGACCAGCACCAGGAACAGGAGCCAGCCGATGCTGCTGTCCGCCCGGGACGAGAGCTCGCGGGCCGGCGCCGAGAGGTCCTCGGTGTCCTTGCCGAGCAGCGCGAGCACTGGCAGGTACAGGAGCGGCAGGACCAGCAGCTGGAGGGCGACGCCCACGGCCAGCCCGAGGGGGACGTCGGTCCAGCGGGCCCGGACGCCGAACTCGGTGGCGACGCCCTGACCCTTCCGGCCCGCCACCACCAGTGCGCCGACCCAGCCGGCCCAGAGCGGCAGCTGCAGCAGCGCCAGCCCCCACATGGGCACGTCCTCGAGCCGGGACCAGCCGGCCGCGCCCATGGCGACCACGGCGGCGACGGCGGACAGGAACTGCGACGCCAGGATGCCGCCGGCCACCTGGCCGAGGCCCCAGGTGCCCCACGCCGACGGGTCGGCGGGGCGGCCCAGGAGCCCGTCGGTCCGGGCAGGCCCCGGCACCGACGCGTCCGGCACCGGGGGGTCGGGCAGCGAGGGGTCAGGCACCGATGAGGTCGAGCCGGGCCGGGCCGCCGTGGCCCTGGTCGCGCACGTCGCGCAGCTCCCAGCCCATGGGGACCCGGACGGTGTCCGCGTGCATGCGGCACATGTCGTGGACCATCGGGTGGGCCTCCGGTGCGAGGTCCTCGAGCCAGACGACGCCCTCGGCGTAGGCATAGGCGAGGGTGGCGACCGCGGCGCGGTCACAACCGGGCTTGGCACAGGTTCTCGTCACGTCCGAGACCGTACCGGCCGCCCCGCACGACGGGGCGGACCTCGCCGCCGCGACGCCCCCGAAGTTGACGGTCCGCTCAGGTAGCGGCAGGAGTCACGGCCCTCCGGGCCCATCTCGCCGTGGCAGAACCGGCCGGGGCTTCTAGTCTGGGGGCATGCCCACCGAACGCAACGACGGACCTGACGGCTCCTCCAAGGGCCGCGGCCGTGAGGGCGGTCTGCCGTCCTGGCTGGTCTGGGTCCTCGTGGCGGTCGTCTTCCTGACGGTCGTCAGCGCCCTCTCGCTCTCGACCAAGCAGTCCGAGCCCATCGCCTACTCCGAGTTCACGGCGCAGGTGAGCGAGGGCAACGTGCGCGAGGTCACGTGGAACAACGTCGACCAGACCGTCACCGGCACGACCAAGTCGGGCGAGACGTTCGTGACGACCGGTCCGGCCGAGCCGCCGCCGGCGCTCATCAAGGAGATGGAGGCCAAGGACGTCAAGGTCGACTTCTCGACCCCGACGCCCAACCTCTTCGCCCAGCTGATCCCGCTGATGCTGCCCATCTTCCTGGTCATCGGGTTCTTCGTGTGGATGAACCGCCGGGCGCAGGGCCAGATGGGCGGGATCATGTCGATCGGCCGCAGCCGGGCCAAGACCTACACCACGGAGCGCCCGGGCACGCTGTTCACCGACGTGGCCGGCTACGAGGGCGTCAAGCGGGAGATCCGCGAGGTCGTCGACTTCCTGAAGGAGCCCGAGCGGTTCACCGAGATCGGCGCCAAGATCCCCAAGGGCGTCCTGCTCGTGGGGCCCCCGGGCACCGGCAAGACGCTCATCGCCCGCGCCGTGGCGGGCGAGGCCGGCGTGCCCTTCCTGTCGGTCTCCGGCTCCGACTTCATGGAGATGTTCGTGGGCGTCGGCGCCAGCCGGGTCCGCGACCTGTTCGAGTCGGCCCGCAAGCACGGCCGGGCCATCATCTTCATCGACGAGATCGACTCGGTCGGCCGCAAGCGCGGCGCCGGCCTGGGCGGCGGGCACGACGAGCGCGAGCAGACGCTCAACCAGATGCTCTCCGAGATGGACGGCTTCGACACGAAGGACGGGGTCATCATCCTGGCCGCGACCAACCGCCCCGACGTCCTGGATCCCGCCCTGCTCCGTCCGGGCCGCTTCGACCGTCAGGTGACGGTCAACCTGCCCGACGTCCGGGGTCGCGAGGCCATCCTCAAGGTCCATGCGAAGAACGTGAAGCTCGACGGCAGCGTCGACC
>CAIYXG010000269.1 GCA_903930035.1 uncultured Actinomycetes bacterium
GGGTCGGCCGACCGGGGCGTGGGCGGCGGCAGCTCCGCGGGCGTGCCCACGAGCGGCTCGCGGAAGGCCAGGTTCAGGTGGACCGGGCCCGGGGTGGCGCCACCGGTCCGGGCCCACGCGTCGACCGCCAGGTCCCGCCACCACGCGGCACCCCCGGGCTCGGGCGGACCGGGCTCGGCGTACCAGCGGACCGAGGAGCCGTAGAGCTCGCGCTGGTCGATGGTCTGCGGGGCGCCCACCCCCTGGAGCTCGGGCGGCCGGTCGGCGGTGACCACCAGCAGCGGCACGGCGGCCTGGTGCGCCTCGACCACCGCGGGGTGCAGCTCCACCGCGGCGGTGCCGCTGGTGCACAGGACCAGCGCCGGCTCCCCGGTCCGCAGCCCGACCCCGAGCGCCATGAACGCGGCCGACCGCTCGTCGTGGTGCACGTGCACGGCCACGCGGCCGTCGGCGGCGAGCGCCAGCGCCATGGGCGTGGACCGGGAGCCGGGAGCCACCACGGCGTGGCGCAGCCCCAGGTGCACCCACTCGTCCACGAGCGTGGCGCAGTAGGTGGCGGCGGTGTCGCCGTGCGGCGGTCCACCGGCAGAGGGGGGCGACTCCGGTTCCATGGGCGGGGCCAGCCTACGGTGGGGGCCGATGGGCGACCCCACCGGCCTCCACGTGCACGACCACGGCGCCGACACTGCGGCCGTGCCCGTGCTGCTGCTCCACGGGTTTGCGCAGGACCACCGTTGCTGGGGCCCGCTCGGCGCCGACCTGGCGGGCCGGGGCCGCTGCCTGGCGGTCGACGCCCCCGGGCACGGCCGGTCTACCTGCCCCGCCGACCTGGACCTACCGGGCACCGCCGCGCTGCTGGCCCAGGTCGCTGCGGACACGGGCGGCCCGGTCGACGTGGTCGGGTACTCGATGGGCGGCCGGACGGCGCTGCAGCTGCTGGTGGACCACTCTGGGACCGTCCGGCGGGCCGTGCTGGTCGGCGCGACCGCGGGTATCGCGGACGACGCCGCCCGGGCGGACCGCGCCGTGCAGGACGGCGCGACCGCGGCCCGGCTCGAGGAGGTCGGGCTGGCGGCGTTCCTGGACGAGTGGCTGGCGCAGCCGCTGTTCGCCGGACTGCCGGACTGGGCACGGTTCGACGACGAGCGCCGGGCCAACACCGTGGCGGGCCTGGCCGCCAGCCTGCGGGCCGCCGGCACCGGAGCGATGGCACCCTTGTGGGCCCGGCTCGGCGGGGTCACGGCGCCGGTCCTCTGCCTGGCCGGGGCGCGCGACGCAAAGTTCTGCGCCCTCGGCGAGCAGCTCGCCGCCGCACTCCCCCACGGCGAGTTCGCAACGGTCGCGGCCGCCGGCCATGCCGCACACCTGGAACGGCCGGAGGCCGTGTCGGCGCAGGTGGTGGCGTTCCTGGACGCGCCCTGAGACGGCGCGGGCTCAGGCGCTGACGAACAGCCCGACGGCCATCAGCACGCCGAACAGCAGCTGCACCTGGCCGGTCCAGGCCAGCACCGGGAACAGGTCCCGGCCCGTCGCCCCGCCGAGCACCGCCACCACCGGACGGCGCGCCGGCACGACGGCCAGGAGCGCCGTGGCGGCGAGCAGCCGGCCGCTCCCGCCGGCGATGAACGGCACCAGCACCATGGGCGCCACCAGCAGCAGCACGTAGAGCACCCGGGTGCGCCGGTCCCCCAGGCGCACGGCCAGCGTCCGCTTGCCGGACACCGTGTCGCCGGGGATGTCGCGCAGGTTGTTGACCACCAGCAGCGCGGTGGCCAGGAACCCCATGGCGGCGCCGCAGCCCAGCACCATCAGCGACACCTGCTCGGTCTGGAC
>CAIYXG010000270.1 GCA_903930035.1 uncultured Actinomycetes bacterium
ACCTGGCGCACCCGAAGCTGCGCGACCGACTCCACCAGTGCACCGACGCCGTGCTTGCGTCGGAGGCACCCTCTGCGGCCGCGCTGGTCGGCGACGACGCCGCCAAGCTCGGGTCGTCCATGACGCTGTTCCTGCGGGCCGAGCCCGAGGACCCCCGGTACCAGGCCGTGCTCGACAAGTACTTCGGCGGCACGCCCGACCGGGCGACCGACGAGCGCCTCGGCCTGGCCTGAACCGGTCGGACCCTCACGCCGGCCCCACTACCCTCGCCGCCGTGCCTGCCCAGAAGCCGACCCTCACTGTCGCCACCGCCAACGTCAACGGGCTCCGTGCCGCGGCGCGCAAGGACATGGCCGCGTGGGTCGCCGGGAGCGGTGCCGACGTCGTGACCCTCCAGGAGGTCCGGGCCCCGGACGACCTGGTCGTGGGCCTGGTGGCCGAGGTGTTCGGCGAGGGCTGGCACACCGCCCACTCCGAGGCGGCGGCCAAGGGCCGCGCCGGCGTGGCCGTCGTCAGCCGGCTGCCGATCGACCGTGCCCACACCGCCGACGACGAGCCGCAGTTCACCGGCAAGGGCCGCTGGCAGGAGGCCGACCTCACGCTCGCCGACGGCTCGACCCTCACCGTCGTCTCGGCCTACGCGCACACTGGCGACGAGACTGACGACGACCGCATGGCCGAGAAGCTCGCCTGGTTCGACGCGGCGACCGAGCGCCTCGAGGCGCTGCGGTCCGACGGCCGCCACGTGCTGTTCACCGGCGACCTCAACGTGGCGCACCGCGACGCGGACCTGAAGAACTGGAAGGGCAACGCCGGCAAGGCCGGGTGCCACCCGGACGAGCGCGCGAAGTTCGACCGGTGGACCGACGAGCTGGGCTGGGTCGACGTCGCCCGGGCCCTGGCCGACGACCCCGACGAGGTCCCCTACACCTGGTGGTCGTACCGCGGGAAGGCGTTCGACACGGACGCCGGCTGGCGGATCGACTACCAGTTCGCCACGCCTGGGCTGGCCGCGGCCGCCACCGCGGCCCGCGTCGACCGTGCCGCGGCCTACGACCAGCGCTGGTCGGACCACGCGCCGGTGGTCGTCACCTACACGTGCTGAGCGCTACGCGGCGCGGACGTTGCGCAGTCCGACGGCGCCGCGCAGGCCGACGCACCCGATGCACCCCACGCAGTCGACGCAGTCGACGCAACCGATGCAGCCCACGCACCGGGTGCAGCGGGCGCAGCCGATGGTCGCCACGCAGTAGCGGAGCCCCCAGCCGAACAGCGTGAGCAGGCACGCGACCACCAGACCGCTCCCGGCCGTGCCGACGCTGCCCGCCACCGCAATGCACCCGGCCGTGCCCGCACTGCCGGCCACCGCGACCGAGCCGGCCGTCGCGGCGCTCCCGGCCACTGCGACCGAACCGGCCGTCGCCGCACTGCCCGCCACCGCGATGCTGCCCGCCGTCGCCGCACTGCCCGCCACGGCGATACTGCCGACCCCGGCGGGGATGCCGGGAGCGTGGTCAGGGGTGGCGTGCGTCATCACGTCAGTCTGGCAGCGGGGACGCGGCGTGCGACCGGACCACCGAGGCGGCCAGCGCCGCGAGGTGCGACTCGACGGCCGGCAGGTCCGACGACGGGAACCGGACCGAGCCGCTCAGGGCGAACTGCTCGCCGGCGTGCCGGGGCGGCCGGACGCCGAGCGAGTAGCGCCAGCGGCGCGGTAGGTCGGGCACCAGCGGGCCGTACGGCCCACCTTCTCGGTGCCAGGTCTGGCCGCACCGGTGCGTCGCAAGCGGCGTCCCGTCGAACAGGTGGAGGAACCGGACCAGGTGGTCGAGGTCCTCGAACATCAGCAGCGGCCACTGCTCGCCGCGTGCCTGGTCGGCCGGGCCGGCGGCGTCCTGGCACGTCGACCGGGTGACGAGTCCCAGGCCCCACAGGAGCTCGACCACCCGGGCCATGTCCTGGTCGACCTGGGCGGTCAGTCCCGGAAGGTCCACCTGGACGGACGGGTGGCGGGGCCGGCGGGACGGAGGAGAGGTCGGTAGTGGCACTCGTGGAGGGTGGCGGACCCCTGCGACACGGTCGGTCAGAGCGGGTAGTGCCAGGACCTGCCCAGGTGGTCGGTCACCACGACCGCGCCGAACCCCACGAGCGTCGACC
>CAIYXG010000271.1 GCA_903930035.1 uncultured Actinomycetes bacterium
CGCGGCTGGACCATGGCCCCCGACCTCCGGGCCGGGTTCGAGCAGCGGTTCACGTGGACCCGCCCGGACGGCCGCACCATCCACTCACAACGCGCCACCGACCACACCCACGCCGCCCAGGCCACACCAGCCGCACGGGCCGCATGCTCTGCCCGGGCGACAGTCGCCGCAGGGGCCGCCGGCGCCACCGGGCCACCGGGCTCCTCGCGGGAGTGACCCGGGGCGCTAGGTTCCGCGCATGGACGTCCTGCGCACCCCCGACGAGGCCTTCGCCGACCTCCCCGGCTACGACTTCGCGCCCAACTACACCGAGGTCGACGACCTCGAGGGTGGCGCCCTGCGGGTCCACCACCTCGACGAGGGTCCCGCCGACGCGGCGGAGACCGTGCTGCTGATGCACGGCGAGCCGTCGTGGTCGTACCTCTACCGGCACATGGTGCCGGTCCTGAACGGTGCCGGGCTGCGTACCGTCGCCCCCGACCTGGTGGGCTTCGGGCGCTCCGACAAACCCGCCCGGCCGGAGGACCACACCTACGAGCGGCACGTCGCGTGGATGACCCAGTGGCTGCTGGCCAACGACCTCCGCGGCCTCACGATGGTGTGCCAGGACTGGGGCGGCCTCATCGGCCTGCGCCTGCTGGCCGCGCACCCGGACCGCTTCCGGCGCTTGGTGGTGGCCAACACCGGCCTGCCGACCGGCGACCGGCCCCCGGCCGAGGCGTTCCTGAAGTGGCAGCGGTTCAGCCAGACCACGCCGGACTTCGACTGCGGCGTGATCGTGGCCATGAGCGTCACCACGCAGCTCGCCCCCGAGGTCGTCGCCGCCTACAACGCCCCGTTCCCCGACGACTTGTACAAGGCCGGGCCGCGCACCATGCCGTCGCTCGTGCCGACGTCGCCGGACGACCCGTCGTCGCAGCCCAACCGCGACGCCTGGGCCGTGCTCGAGGCCTGGGAGGGTCCGACGGTCATCGCGTTCTCGGACTCCGACCCGGTCACCCGGGGCGGCGACGGCATCTTCAACAAGATCGCCGGCAGCGTCGGGCAGCCCCACACGACCGTCGTCGACGGCGGCCACTTCCTGCAGGAGGACCAGGGCCCCCAGCTGGCCCAGGTCGTGCTCGACCTCGTCGCCCGCACCCCGGACGCCTAGGCCACCGCCTCCAGGCCCCGCTCGGCGGCCGCCACGTTGCGGACCACGTCCACGAAGCTGTCGGGGCTGACGGAGACCGAGTCGACCCCCATCTCGACCAGGAGCCGCGCGTAGGCCGGGTCGTTCGACGGCGCCTGCCCGCAGAAGCCCACCGGACGGCCGACGGCGTGCGCCCGTCGCACCAGGTCGGCGACCAGCGCCAGCACCGCAGGGTCGTCGGCCCCGTAGCGGGCCGAGAGCATGGCGGAGTCACGGTCCACCCCGAGCGTGAGCTGCGTCAGGTCGTTGGACCCGACGGAGAACCCGTCGAACCGCTCGGCAAACTCCTCGGCCCGGAGCACGTTGGACGGGATCTCGGCCATGGCCCACACCTCGAGCCCGTCGCGCCCGCGCACCAGCCCCTCGTCGGCCATCGCCCCGAGCACGCCGTC
>CAIYXG010000272.1 GCA_903930035.1 uncultured Actinomycetes bacterium
CGTCGACGCCGACCCGCCATCGCCGCACGCCCCCAGACCGGTGGCGAGCACCACGGCGGCCATGGCCGCAGCTGCCGGGCGGAGCAGTGTGCGGCACCTGACGGTCCTGGACATGCCGCCACCCTAGGACAGCCCTCCGGCTGCGCCGGGGGCAGGGGAGCACGTGGCGCGGGACATTCGCGGACCGCGTCGGTACCCTCACGACAGCGGTGGTCGGATCGACCGCCCGGACAGGACCGACAGGACCCCGACAGATGACCCAAGGACGGGCGATTCGACTGCTGCGCGGCGCAGGGTTTGCGATGGGCACCATCGCGGCCGTGGTCGTGTTCGTGGTCGGGGCCCGCAACGGGGTCCAGGACTGGACCGTACCGGCGCTGCTGCTGGTCGGGATCCTGGTGTTCGTGCTGCACGTGGCCACGCTGTCGGTCGCCATGGACGGCGACCAGGTGACCACCACCCGCCAGATCGTCGAGTACGAGGTGGTGCCCCAGGGTGTGGCGGCGCCGTCGTTCGAGCCGACGTCGCCCGCCCCGGCGTCCTCCGGGCCGCCCGCCCCCGGTGTGGTGGCGGCGACCGTGCCCGGTCTGGGGGCGATGGTCATGCAGGACCCGCCGCCCGGTGCCTTCCCGGACGCCGGCAACTCCCACGACAAGCGCTACACGGTCACCGACGGCGGCACCCCGCCGCCGCTGCACGCCGTGCTGGCCGACGAGCCCGGCCCGGCCGCGCCGGCGGCGTTCGCCGAGGACTCCGACGACTCGGTGTACCTCGACATCCGTCCCCAGCGCGACGACGAGCCGATGGTGCAGCGGGTGCTGTACGGCGAGCCCCCGCCCGAGGGCACGACCGCCGACGTGTCGGCGCCCGCGGTCCAGCCGGACCAGTCCGCCGCCCCGACCTCGTTGCCCGGCCCGAGCGGTCCCCGGCTGCCCGGGCCCTCGGCGGCACCGGCCCCGGGCTGGTGGATGGCCTCGGACGGCAACTGGTACCCGCCGGAGCTGCACCCCGACGCCTCCTCCGGCGGCCGGGGCTGACGCACACGGCGTGCGGCACGCGGCAGGGGCGGTGGAGGGGCGGTCGCCGGCCGGCCGCCGCTAGCCTCACGGCCTATGCCACGAGGGGGACGCGTCGGAACGGGCGCACGCGGGGCCGCAGTGCTCGTCGCGGTGTGCACCACGCTGCTCGTGACCTCCTGCCGCGCCCTGGAGACCACCGTGGAGGTCCGCGAGGACCGCACCGCCACCGTCTCGCTGCTGGTCGTCCCCGGCGTGCGCAACGTGGACGCGCTGGGGGGTGAGAAGGGCTTCGGCCGGCTCGTCCGCCAGTTCGACGACCCCGACGCCGGCATCACCGCCAGGCAGGTGGTGGAGCCGGGCGGCATGGGCATGCTCGTGACCGTCGAGGCCGAGTCGCTCGAGGAGCTGGCCCGGCCCTACCGGCTGGGCGCGCCGGCACCGCCCGGGGCCACCGTGCAGCTCTTCGACTCGTTCACCGTCGTGCGACGCGGCGGCACGTGGCGCCTGGACGCGTCGGCGCGGCAGGTGGCGGACCTGGCGACCGGGCTGGAGGTCGTCACCGGGCGCCTCGAGGCCGACCGCTACGACATCAACGTGCGCCTGCCCGGCCGGGTGGAGGCCACCAACGGGACCGAGTCCGAGGGGGGCGCGACCTGGACCGTCAACGGCGCACCCGGGTCGCAGCGCCTGCTGATGCGCAACGCCGAGCCCGGCCCGCCGAGCCCGCTGTTCCTGCTGGTCGTCGGGTGCGCCGTCCTGATCCTGGTCGGCCTCATGCTCGCCGCACGCGGCAAGGACGCCAACCGCGCCAGCCAGATCCACCGGCAGTCGCGGCAGTTCCTCCGCCGTCGCAAGGAGGAGGAGGGCTCGTGGCGCGAGGCGGCTGCCGGCCCCGTGCCGCCGCCCGTGCCCGGGACCACCGCCGCGGCGCCCGCCCCGGCGCCGGCTGTCCTGTACGCAGAGGACTACGAGGGCGACGACAGCCTGGCGCTCCCCGTGCCCGGCGCGGGCTGGGGCCCGGCCCCGCC
>CAIYXG010000273.1 GCA_903930035.1 uncultured Actinomycetes bacterium
CACCAGTTCCTGGGGGAGCGGGCCGCGCTGGTCGCCCCCCTCGTCGACGGGACCGCGACCGACGAGCAGCTCGCGGCGTTCGTGGACGTCCAGTCGGCCGCCCTCTTCGACGTCCTGATGGCGGCCGACGGGATCCCGGTCAAGGTGCGGCTGCTCGACGCGCCGGCGGGGGAGTTCCTGCCGTCGGCCGCCCCGGGCCTGCGCCACCTCCGCGGCGCACGGCTCGCGCTGGCCCGCCCGCAGGTGGTCGAGGCCCAGGCCACGGCGCTGGCCCAGGCGGTGCGGCAGGCCCGCTCGCTCGGCGCCACGGTCGACGTGTCGGTCACGGTGCCGATGGTGGGCCGGGTGTCCGAGTTCGTCGCCGTCCGCGACCTGCTCCGCGACTGCGTCGCCGCGGTCGACCCCACGGTCGACGTCGCGGTCGGCTCCATGGTCGAGACCCCGGCCGCGGCCATGGTGGCGGGCCTCCTGGCCGAGCAGGCCGACTACCTCTGTGTCGGCACCAACGACCTGACGGCGCTGATGTTCGGCCTGGACCGCGACACCACGGCCGGCCTGCCCTCCGGCGTGGACTCGCCGTCGGGGCCGGACCCGTTCGTCACGATCGACGAGGAGGTGGTCGTGCCGCTCCTCGGGCTGGTCCGCAGCTTCGTCGAGTCGTCCGCGCCGGCCACGCCGCTCACGGCCTGCGGCGAGGTCATCGGCGACGCCATGGGCGGGCTCGGCTACCAGGCGCTGTTCGACGAGGTCTCGGCGTCGCCGCGCCGCGTCCCCGGCCTCCGTCTGGCGGTCGCCGTGGCCCTCCTGGCCGACGAGATGGCCGCCGAGGCCGAGGACGACGACGACCAGGGCGGGGTCCGCTGATGGGCCGGGCCGGCTGACATGGGGATCGTCGACGAGGACATCGTCAGGGTGCGCGAGGCCACCGACATCGTGGCGCTCATCACCCAGTACACCCAGCTCCGTCGGGTCGGACAGCGGTGGTCGGGCCTGTGCCCCTTCCACTCGGAGAAGACGCCGAGCTTCTCGGTCAACGCCTCGGAAGGCTTCTACTACTGCTTCGGCTGCAAGGAGCACGGCGACGCCATCACGTTCGTCCGGAACATGGAGCACCTCGACTTCGTGGGCGCGGTGGAGCGGCTGGCCGCGACCTCGGGGATCGCGCTGCGCTACACGGACCAGAACGAGGGCGCGGGCCGCAAGCGCCACAAGGAGCTGCAGGCCCACCTCGAACGTGCGGTGGACTGGTACCACGAGCGGCTGAAGTCGTCGCCCGACGCCGCTGCCGCCCGGGCCTACCTGCGGTCGCGGGGGTTCACCGGCGAACAGGTCGCGCAGTACAAGGTGGGCTGGGCCCCCGACGACTGGGACCAGCTCGCCCGGTTCCTGAAGCTCTCGAGCAAGGACCTCGAGGCGGTCGGGCTGGGGTTCGTCAACCGTCGCCAGAAGCAGCAGGACTTCTTCCGGGCCCGCGTGCTCTTCCCGATCTTCGACGAGCAGGGCCGGCCCCTCGGCTTCGGCGGCCGCAAGCTGCCCGACGCCGAGGGGCCCAAGTACCAGAACTCCCGGGACAACGAGCTCTACAACAAGTCCAAGGTGCTCTACGGGATCAACTGGGCCAAGGCCGACATGGTCCAGCACGACGAGGTCGTGGTCTGCGAG
>CAIYXG010000274.1 GCA_903930035.1 uncultured Actinomycetes bacterium
AGCAGTCCGACCGATGAACCAGCCGTTCCTGCCCAAGCTCAGCCTGCGCTACCCCACGGCGGCGGCCGGCGTCGACGAACTCCTCCCGCCCGGGTTCACCCGTTGGGGCGAGCCCGTCGTGCAGGTCGGCGTCTACTGCGTCCCGGTGCACGGCGAGCCCGAGCACGGCATCAGCATCAAGGTGCCCGCCACCTTCGACGGCACCGACGGCTGGTACACGCTCGGGATCGGCATCGACCAGGAGTCGGCCGTCTTCGTGAGCCAGGAGACCAACGGCCAGCCCAAGTTCCCGTGCCAGGTGACCTACTTCCGCATCGGCGACACCGTCGAGGCCCGGGCCACCCACCAGGGCTGCACGTTCTTGGAGTACCGGGGCACGGCCGGCGAGGAGGTCGTCCACGACGGCGTCGCCGAGTCGTCCGACACCGAGTGGTGGACCAAGTACTCCCGCCAGGTCGGCGGCGGACAGGGCTTCGACCTGCCGCCCCGCGTGGTGGCGGTCCGCACCGCGGGCGTCCCCGTGGGCTCGGTCCCGCTCACCGGCGAGCTGGTGCTGCGCGAGAGCGCGTGGGACCCGGTGGCCCACTACCTCCCGGTCCGGGGCCCCGTGACCGCCGAGCTGGTGACCGTGCGCCACACGGCGCGCCAGATCACCGTGGCGGGCCCGCTCGACCCCGACGCGTTCTGGCCGCACGCCGACACCGTCGGCGGGTCGCGCTGGCCCGGCGAGCGCGGCGCGCCGCGGCCCCTGTCCACCCTCCCCCCGTCCCCCACCGAGTAGGTCCTCCCGTGCCCGACAGCATCCCCCTCCACGAGTTCCTCGAGCTCGAGTACGTCGGCGGCAACGACGGCTCGGGCACCGGCGAGGTCCGCATGCCGGTCAAGCCCAACGCCTTCGGGTTCACACAGAACCTGCACGGTGGGGCGATCGCCACGCTGGTCGACCTGACCTGCGCGCTCGCCGCGGTCCGCAGCACCTCGTTCGACCCGGCCGTCGAGTCGCTGGTGACGGCCGACATGCACGTGCGCTACGTCGGCCGGCCCCGCACGGACCACGTCGTCGCCAGGGCCGAGGTCGTGCGGTCCGGCAGCCAGCTCATCGTGGTCGACTGCAAGGTCACCGACGACGACGGCCACGTGGTGGCGTCGGCCGACTTCTCGATGATGAAGGTGCCGCTGCGGCGGCCGCTCACGGAGGTGGCCGAATGAGCGTGGCCGGCGAGTCCCTGCTGCTCGTCGACGGCGAGCTGCGGCCCGCCACCGGCGGCGGCACGTTCGACAACCTGAACCCGGCGACGGGACTGGTGGCGGGCACCGCGCCCGACGCCACGGCGGCCGACGCCGCGCAGGCCGTGGCCGCCGCCCGGCGGGCGTTCGACGAGTCGGGCTGGGCGCACGACGTGGCGCTGCGGGTCCGGGTCCTGCGCCAGCTCGACCAGGCGCTGCGCGACCACGAGGACCTGCTGACGGAGCTCACGCTCACCGAGGTCGGTGCCCCGCGGCAGTCGTGCGCCACCATCCAGGTGCACGAGCCGCTCGCCATCGTGGGGTGGTTCGCCGACCTGGCCGAGCGCTACGAGTGGACCCAGGACCTGGGCGAGCGCGACACCATGGGCGGGCGCTGCCGCCGGTGGGTCACCAAGGAGCCGGTCGGCGTGGTCGCCGCCATCACCCCGTGGAACGTGCCCAACCAGATCAACCTGGCCAAGGTGGTCCCCGCACTGGCGGCCGGGTGCACGGTGGTGCTCAAGCCGGCGCCCGACACGCCGTGGACCGGCCTGGCGCTGGGCCGGCTGTTCGCCGAGCACACCGACCTCCCCGCCGGCGTCCTCAACGTGCTCACCGCCGCCGACAAGGCCTACGGCGAGCTCCTCACCACCGACCCCCGGGTGGACATGATCAGCTTCACCGGCTCGACGCCCGTGGGGAAACGCATCATGGAGGTGGCGGCCGCCAACCTCACCCGCGTCTTCCTGGAGCTGGGCGGCAAGTCGGTCCACCTCGTGCTCGACGACGTGGCCGACATGGGTCTGGCCGCCGCGCACGCCGCGATCGGGACCGGGGTCGTGGCCGGGCAGGGCTGTGCGCTCACCACCCGCGTGCTCCTGCCCCGCTCCCGCTACGACGAGGGCCTCGAGGCGATCGCCGGGATGATGGGGGCGCTCACGGTCGGGGACCCGGGCGACGAGGCCACCGTGATGGGGCCGCTGGTCAGCGCGGCACAGGTGGACCGGGTCGAGGGCTACGTCCAGGGCGCGGTGGCCCAGGGGGCACGGGTGGTCTGCGGCGGCAGCCGGATCGACGGGCCGGGGTTCTTCTTCCGGCCCACCCTCCTGGCCGACGTCACCAACGACATGACGGCGGCCCAGGAGGAGATCTTCGGCCCGGTGCTGGTCGCGATCCCCTACGACGGCGACGACGAGGCCGTGGCCATCGCCAACGACTCGGTGTACGGGCTCTCGGGCGCCGTGTTCTCCGACGACCCGGACCGGGCCCGGGCCGTCGCGGCCCGCATCCGCACGGGCACCATGTCGGTCAACGGCGGCGTCTGGTACGGCCCGGACGTGCCGTTCGGCGGGTTCAAGCAGTCCGGCCTGGGCCGGGAGATGGGCGTGGCCGGGTTCGAGGAGCACCTCGAGCTCAAGGCCTACGCCGAGCCCGTCTGACCCGTCCGGCCGCCGCGGCGGCCGGGCACCCGGCCGTCAGCCGAACGTGAGCGTCGTGGCGTAGACGTTCGTGGGGCCGATCTGGCCCGACACCCACGGCTCGTCGGGCCGGTCGAGCGGCGAGCTGTAGTTGTAGACGACGAGCGTGTCGGGGTCGTCCCAGACGATGCCGGGGAACGAGGTGTCGCCGCAGCTCGGCAGGTCGACGACCCAGTCGATGCAGCGGCGGTCCCGGTCGACCTTCCACAGCGACAGCCGCTTGGGGGTCACCCAGTAGGCCAGCTGGTAGAGGGGCAGCTGCAGGTCGCGGCGCCCGCGGCACATCCCCAGGTCGTAGCGGCCGCCCCAGCCGAGCGACCGCCGGCCGAGCAGCCACACCTCGCCGCCGTGGGCGAACACGTAGGGCGAGTCGAACTTGCGGGGGTCGTCGACGGTCGACCAGTTGGTGAGGTCGTCGGCCGGGGCGTGGGCCAGCAGCGAGCCGAACACACCACGCTCGCCGGCCTCGTTCCGCATGACCGCCCACAGGTCGCCGTCGCCGTCGAACGCAAAGTCGGTCTCGCCGCACCCGCCTGCGTGCACGACCGGGCGCGCCGGGTCCACCGGCCGCCAGTCGTAGCCGTCGTCGGTGGTCATGAGCTCGACCTCCACGTGGGCCTCGCCCCTGGAGAACGCGTCCTCGCCGCCGCGGTAGCGGACCATGTACGGCACGCCGTCGAGCGTCTTGGTGCGCCACACCACGTAGTCGTCCGGGCTGACGGCCACCGGGCGGGTCCAGGACCCGTCGTCGTTGCGGTGCAGCGCCAGGATGCGGCCCGGCTCGAAGCGGAACGGGTTGGTGCCCGCCTCGAAGAAGTAGAGGAGCAGCCGGCCGTCCACCTCCAGGAACCGCGGCTCCCGCGCGTCGCGGCCGGGCCGCAGGTCGGCCTCGGTGGACCAGGTGCTGCCGCCGTCGGTGCTGCGCAGGACGACCAGCCGCGTCTGGCGCGACGCCCAGTGGAACCGTGACGTCCGCACCGCCAGGTACCGGGCACCGTCGTGGTCCAGCACGTCCAGGTTGTTGTTGGAGTTGCCCAGCTCCAGCTGGGTCGGCACGCCGGGTCCGGGCAGGACCTGGCGCGTCGGCCCCAGGGAGACCCCGGTGACCGGCCGCTGCTCGGGCACGGCGGGCGGAGTGGCCCGGGCCACGAACGGTCGGAGCACGGCGCGCGACAGCGCGGCCAGGACCCGCGAGACGGGCACCATCAGACGGTCGAAGGTCCGGACGAACATCCGGCAAGTGTCGCACGACCGGGCCCGGGCAAGACAGTCAGACTGTTTTGTCTTATCGTCGGGGGATGGCCTCCTCCGACGAACCGACCGCTTCCGACGCCGAGCCCGTCATCGGGGAGCACCTGCGCAGGACGGTGGCACCGCCCGCCGTCCGCGAGGGCCACCGGCCGCGGCTCGTGTCCGACGCCGACTGGGCGCACGCCTCGCAGAAGTACGAGCTCGAGGACCGGCCCGTGCCGCCGCCCATCCCCAACGGCTGGTACTCGCTGCTCGCCAGCCACGAGCTGGGGCGGGGCGAGCTGCGGGCCGTGATCGCCGTGGGCCGAGAGCTCGTCGCCTACCGCGACGACCACGGCGTCGCCCACGTCGTCGACGCCCACTGCCCGCACATGGGTGCGCACCTGGGCGGGGGCCGGGTCCGGGGCGACACGGTCGAGTGCCCGTACCACGCGTGGCGCTACGGCCCCGACGGCCAGTGCGTCGAGATCCCCTACTCGGACACCCGCATCCCCGCGAAGGCCTGTCTCCGCACCTACCCGGTGCAGGAGGTGGCGGGCATGGTCCTGTTCTGGTTCCACCACGGCGCCAAGGACCCCACGTACGAGGTGCCCGCACCCGGCGAGCACGGCGCCGACGGCTGGTCCGAGCCCCGCGAGTACCGCGTCGAGCTGGTCGCCGCGCTCCAGGAGATGGCCGAGAACAACGTGGACTACGCGCACCTCTGGCACGTCCACGGCCGCGCCGCCGTGCCCGACCGCACGTCGGAGTTCACGATGGACGGCCCGTTCTCGACCGTCGTCGAGCAGCTGCCCGACAACGTCGAGTTCCACCGCAACACCTACGGGCCGGGCGTCGCCACGCTCCGGGTCCCGGACGTCATGACAATCTTCGCCACGACCACCCCGGTGGACCGGCGCCACTGCCGGCTGCTCTGGCACTTCTACTTCACCGACGCCGTCGCGCCCCTCGCCGACGACATGGTGCAGGGCGTCACCGGCGAGTACGGGCTGATGGCCGACGTCCCGATCTGGCAGGACAAGGTCTTCCTGGAGCGGCCCCTGCTGGTGAAGGGCGACGGCAACATCGCCGAGTTCCGTCGCTGGTACTCGCAGTTCTACGAGGACGCGTGAGCGCCACCGCCACCGCGGACGCCGACCACAGCTGGAAGGCCCGGCCCGAGGGCTCGGACTACGACGCCGTGCGCAGCCGCCTGGTCGACGCGGCCGAGTCCCTCGTGCGCGAGCACGGCGTGGCGGCGCTCCGCCAGGAGGCCGTGGCCGAGCGGGCCGGGCTGTCGCGGTCGTCGGTGTACCGCTACTTCAACTCCAAGGACGAGCTGGTCGTGGCCGCCGTGGTGCGCTCGACGTTGCGGATCGGCCAGCAGGTGATCGACGGGATCGGCCCCGACGCCGGGCCCGAGGAGTTCCTGGTGCGCGGCATCGTGGACTCGATCCGGGCCATGGCCGCCGACCCGCTGCACCAGTCGTTGACCACGCCGGCCTCGACCACCCGCATGAGCCGCCTGACCAACACGGCCCTGCGCGAGGGCGTGCGGCCGCTGGTGGACCCGGTGTTCGAGGCGGCCAGCGCCCGGGGCGCGCTGCGGTCGGGCGTGACCCGGGACGACGTCGTGAACTGGCTGCAGGTGGTGGCGCTCGGGCTCATGCAGTCGCCCGGGCTGGCGGCCGACGCCGACGAGGTGGAGGCGCTGCTCCGCAGGATGCTGGTCCCTGCGGTCCTGCGCGACTGACCGACGCGACTGACCGCCGCCACGCCGGGGCGCGGCGACGGTCAGCAGGGACGTCGGTCGGGCGGCGCCCGCCGGGTCAGGCGGGGCAGCCGTCCTCGAGGATGATGGGCGGCAGGCCGGCGCTGGCGGTGCCGCAGGGGCTCTGGGCCGGCTGGACCCACTTGCCGCTCTGGGCCTGCAGGATGAACTTGGTCCCGCCGGTGACCGTGCCGGCCGCGTAGCCGCCCGAGCAGACGTAGTTCGTCAGCGTGGTGGACGGGTCGCCGCCCAGGCCGTCGACGATCGCCGTCGCCGTGCAGGGCGCACCGTTGGGCGCGTAGGTCGTGGTGGTGGCGGGCTTGGCCGTCGTGGTCGTCGACGTCGAGCCGCACACGGTCTTCTTGGCGGCGACCGCGGTGTTCAGCGCGTTCTCCGTCTCCGGACCGAGCTCGCCGTCGGCCACCAGGCCCGAGGCCCGCTGGAAGGCGACGATCGCCGCGTCCGTGCCCGGGCCGATGATCCCGTCGATGTTGCCCGCGTAGCAGCCGACTGCGGCCAGCTGGCTCTGGATCTCCTTGTCGAACCGGATGGTGGCCTCGATGGCCGCCTCGTCGACGGTCGTGGTGGTGGCCTTCTCGGTGGTCGTCGACGACGACGAGTCGTTCGAGCTGCAGCCGGCGGCGCCCAGCACCAGCAGGACGGCGGCGGCCGCGGCGACGGTCTTCAGGGATCGGGTCATGTCGTGCTCCAGAGGTCGGGGACCGTAGGACCGTAGTGCGCGCCGCGGCGCGCCGGGGGGACCTCAGGCCGGCTGCTCCGGCTCGACGCGGCCGTCGAGCATGTGGACGGTCCGCCGGGCCCGCGCCGCCACCTGCGGGTCGTGGGTGACCACCATCAGGGTCGTGCCGTGCTCGGTGTTCAACGACTCGAGCAGGTCGAGCACCCGCTGCCCCGTCGCAGAGTCCAGCCGCCCGGTCGGCTCGTCGGCCAGGAGCAGGCGGGGCCGGTTGGCCAGCGCCCGGGCGATGGCCACCCGTTGCCGCTCCCCGCCCGAGAGCTCCGTGGGCCGCGACCCGGTCCGGTCGCCCATGCAGACGAACTCCAGCAGCTCCCGCGCCCGGGCCCGGCGCGCCGACCGGGGCACCGAGCCCAGCAGGACCACCTCCACGTTCTCGGCCGCCGTGAACGACGGCAGGAGGTTGTCGAGCTGGAAGACGAGTCCCACGTCGTGGGCGCGGAACTCGTCGAGGTGGTCGTGCCCGCACAGGTCGTGGCCGGCCACGACCATCTCCCCCTCGTCGACGCCGTCGAGCGCGGCGATGCAGTTGAGCAGCGTCGACTTGCCGCAGCCCGAGGGGCCCACCACCGCCACGAAGTCGCCGGCGTCCACGTCCAGGTCGACCGCGTCGAGGGCACGGACCCGGCCCGCGTCGAACGTCTTGGTCACGCCCCGCAGCCGGACGATCGGCCCGTCCGGCTCACTCATAGCGGAGCGCCTCCATCGGGGTGAGACGGGTCGCCCGGGCCGCCGGGTAGACGGCCCCGAGCAGCCCGACCGCCAGCGCCACCACCAGGGCCCGGAGGAACACGCCCGGCGGGTAGGCCGGCAGGACGAGGCCGCTGACCGAGGGGATCTGGACCACCAGCTGCACCAGGGCCACCCCGACCAGCGCACCGAGCACCGCCGCGGCCAGGCAGAGCACGAGCGACTCGGACAGGACCATCCGCAGCACCCGTCCCGCCGGCCAGCCCACGGCGCGGAGCACCCCGATCTCCCGGGTGCGCTCGAAGATCGCCATGACCATCGTGTTCATCACGCCGATCCCGCCGATGAGGATGGCGAGCACGGAGATGGCGGTGCTGGCGCCGTCGACGAGCGTGAACCCCTGGTCGACCTGGCCGTACTCCTCGGCACCGGAGATGGTCACGACCTCCGGCACGCGTCGCCGGACCTCCGCCGCCACGGTGTCCGGGTCCACCCCCTGCTCGACCGTCACGTAGGCCAGCGTGACGATGCCGGGACGGTCCACCATGCGCTGCACGGTGTCGAGCGGGGCGAACCCGCCGCCGCGCTGCCAGACCACCTGCGAGTCGTAGACGCCGACGACGGTGAGCGGGGTCCTCCCCAGCGTCACCGTGCTGCCGACGCCGGCGCCCAGGTCGGCGGCGGCGCCCACCCCCAGGACGACCTCGTCGCCCGCGCGCGGCAGACGCCCCCGGGTGAGGTCCAGGCCCTGCGACCGCAGCATGGACGGCTCGACGCCGCCCAGGAAGAAGAACGGGTTGGACCCGACCTTCAGGATCTCGAGCTGGACGCCGCTGACGGCACCGACCCCCGCCACGGCGGCGACCCTGGGGAGGACGGTCGCATCCAGACGGCTGAAGCTCAGGTCGGCCGCGCCCTTCTGCGCCACGATGAACTGTGCGCCGCCGGCGGTGATGAAGTCGTCGGCCGTGTCCTTCATGCCGGCGGTGACGGCGCCGAGGGCGACGACCGTGGCGATCCCCACGGTGATGCCGACGACGGTCAGGAGGGTCCGGACCCGCTGGCGCAAGAGGTTCTTCAGGACCAGCGAGAGGAACGTCACCCGAAAAGGCTAGCGACCCCCGCCGGTCGTTGCGCTGAAAAACAGCGGACGGGCCGGTGGCGCGCGGCGCGGGCTAGTCGTGGTCGCCGCGGTCGCGCCGCACCCCGGCGCGCTTGCCGCGGATGGTGGTCGCACCCATCTCGGTGATCACGTGCTCCGCGGAGGACCCCGGCACCTCGACGAGCGCGAACTTGTCAAAGATCCGGATGGCGCCGATCTCGTTGCCGCGGAGCCCGGTCTCGCCGGTGATGGCGCCCACCAGGTCCTGGGGGCGCACGCCGTCGCGCCGGCCGACGTTCACGTAGAGCCGGGTGACGTCGCCCTTCGGACCACGGGGCGGCCGGCCGCGGTCGTCCCGGTCCCGGGCGCCGCGGTCGCGGTCCTTGGGCCGGTCCTTGTCGCCCTTGCGGTCCTTGTCCCGCGTGTCCTTGCGCGTGTCGCGCTTCCCCTTGGACCGGTCGCCCTTGTCCCACTTGTTCCTGCCGCGGTCGGGGCGGCTGGCGATGTCGGGGATCTCCTCGGCGTCGTCGGTCGCGCCGCTGGCCTCGTGCACCAGCTTCACCGCGGCGAGGGCCACGTCGACCAGCTCGAACTCGTCGGAGAGCGCGTCGACCACGGCGCGGAACCGGTCCAGGTCGGGGGACTCGATGGACTCGCGCACCTGGTCGAGCGTGAGCTCCATCTGCCGGGCCCGCAGGTCGGCCACGGTGGGGATCTTCTCGATCTTGATGGTCTGCTTGGTGAGCCGCTCGATGTTGTCGAGCAGACGGCGCTGGCGCGGCTCGGCGAGCGTGATGGCGACGCCCTCGCGCCCGGCACGGCCCACCCGGCCGATGCGGTGGACGTAGGACTCGGGCGCGCTCGGCACGTCGTAGTTGACGACGTGGGTGAGCTGGTCGACGTCGAGGCCGCGGGCGGCGACGTCGGTGGCCACGAGCAGGTCCGCCGTCCCGGCGCGCAGGCGGCCCATGACCCGGTCGCGCTGCTCCTGGTTCATGCCGCCGTGGAGCGCCTCGGCCCGGTAGCCGCGTCCGTTGAGCGTCTCGGTCAGCTCGTCGACCTCCCACCGGGTCTTGCAGAACACGATGGCGGCCGTCGGCGACTCGACGTCCAGGATGCGGCCCAGGGCGGCGGCCTTGTGGTTGCGGCCCACCAGGAAGGCCGACTGGCGGACCCGGGGCGCCTCGCCGGCCTCGACCGCCTCGCGCTCGATCTGGATCCGCACCGGGTCGTGCAGGTGCCGCTTGGCGATCTGCGCGATCCGGGGCGGCATGGTGGCGGAGAACAGCACCGTCTGCCGGTCGGACGGGCACGCCGCCAGGATGGCGTCGATGTCGTCCGCGAACCCCATGTCGAGCATCTCGTCGGCCTCGTCCAGGACGACCAGCTGCACGCCGTCGAGGGGCAGCGAGCCGCGGTTGACGTGGTCGACGGCGCGCCCGGGCGTGGCCACCACCACGTGGACGCCCCGGGAGATCGCCTTCAGCTGGTGCACGATCGGCTGGCCGCCGTAGACGGGCAGCACCTGGGCACCGAGGCCCCGGCCGTACTTGTAGACCGCCTCGCTCACCTGCACGGCCAGCTCGCGGGTCGGGACCAGGACGAGCGCCATCGGCGCGACCGGCGCGTCCGGGTCCAGGCGCTCCAGGATGGGCAGCGCGAACGCCGCGGTCTTGCCGGTGCCGGTGGCGGCCTGCCCGAGCAGGTCGTCGCCGGCGACGAGCGGCGGGATGGACTCGCGCTGGATGGGCGTGGGCTCCTCGTAGCCCAGGGACTCCAGCGCGCCGAGCAGCTCGGGGCGCAGGCCCAGGTCGGCGAAGGAGGTCGGCCGGTCGTCGTCGGTCGTCGTCGTCACAGGCTCCGGCGCCGGGACCGTCTCCGGCCCGTCCACGGGCTCGGCGGTCGGGGCGTCGTCGGTCGGCGCGGTCGGGTCGTTCGTCTCGTCGGGCATCAGGCGCTCCACACAGGTGAGCCTGTAGCCGTCCGGCACCCACCACGGGCGGCGCGACGACGAGTGACTCGGTCAGCCCCCCACGTTAGGGGGCAGGGGGCCCGGCCGACGAGCCCGCTCAGACGGCCGGGAACGTGTCGGCCAGCTCCCGCAGGTCCTTCTTGGAGATCTTGCCCAGCTCGGCGGTCGGGAACTCGTCCACGAAGTACACGGCCCGCGGCACCTTGAAGTCGGCCAGGTTCTCCTTGCAGACCGAGAGGATCTGCTCGGCCACGGCGTCCTGGTCGGCGGACTTGTCGGCCAGGATCACGAACGCCACGGCGACCATGTCGAGCATCTCGTGGCTCTTGGCGACCACGGCGATGTCCTCCAGGCCAGGCACCTGGCGGATGCAGTCCTCGACCTCGCGGGCCGACACGTTCTCGCCGCCCACCTTGAGGGCGTCCTTGTCGCGGTCGCGGTAGACGACGTTGCCGTGCTCGGTGAGCTGCACGATGTCGCCGGTGCGGCACCAGCCGTCCTCGGTGAAGA
>CAIYXG010000275.1 GCA_903930035.1 uncultured Actinomycetes bacterium
CCTTCACCGACCGGGCCTGGTCGGTGTCGGTGTAGGCGATCTCCAGGTACACGCCGAACTCGGGGCGCAGGACCGACAGCCGGTCGCGGATCTCGGGCACGCTCAGGTCCACCCCGGACTGCTCCTTGAGCTCCGCCGCGTAGGCGTCCGAGATGGCGAGCGTCGTGATCTCCTGCGTGCGCTTCGTGTCGACCCGGATCGACCGGGTGCCCACCGGGACGTCGAGCTTGGGCACGACCACGCCGCCGGTGGCGACATAGCGGGTGGGGACGTTGGCGAAGACCGCCACCGACAGGAACAGGCCCGCCGCGGCGCCGAGGGCCAGCGCCAGCCGGAACCGGTGCGAGAACCGCAGGTCCCAGCGGGCCAGCTCGGGGGACTCCCACTCGCGGTCCCGGTCGTCGAGGCCGTCGTCGGAGTCCTCCGGCACCTTGCGCGCCGGCTGCACCGCGAACGTGGGCTGTGACGGTCCGGCCAGTCCCGACCACCGGGTGTGGATGGACGGCACCTGCAGCGCGGCCGCCAGGCCGAACAGGCTCCACGCCAGCTTGTTGTTCAGGAGCGGCACGAAGTTCGAGCTGCTGAGGACCGGCAGCATCATCACGAACAGGGTGGTGCTCAGGTCCTTCGTGTGGCGCCACCGGGGCCGGGCGAACCCCCACAGCGTGACGATGAAGATGGAGGCGAACAGCGCCAGCCCGACCGCACCGAGGTCGCCCTGGATGTCCATCCACGTGTTGTGGGACGAGACGTCGGCGCGCGGGTCCTCCTGGAGCTGCACCCCGGGCGTCACCAGCAGGTTCGGGATGATCTGCGTGCGCAGCTGCCCGAAGCCCCAGCCGATCACCGGGCGCTCCAGGATCAGGTCGACCGTGACGTTCCAGAAGTCGAGGCGGCCGGCTCCCCGGTCCGCGAAGCCGCGGGACAGGTTGTTCGGGTTGGCGACGAACCCGACGGCGAACGCCAGCGCCGCCATGACGAGCGCGCCCACCGCCACCTTCGAGCGCTGCCGCATGTCGATGCCGGGCCGGGTGACCATCGTGCCGAACACCGCGACCGCCGCGCCGATGAGCCCCGACCGGCTGCCGGCGCCCGCCGCGCCCGCCAGCACGAACACCAGCGCGACCGTGTACCAGTTCTTCTCGACCTGGTTCCGGGCGTTGCGCCGGTAGTACACGGTCAGCGGGATCATCGAGGCCTGGATGAGGCCGAAGAAGTTGGGGTCGCCACCGAAGCCCTGCGACCGGGTGCCCAGGAACAGCGCCAGCACCCCGGCCCCGGACCCCCAGAGCCCGCCGAACCAGAAGGCGCGGAGGTACCGCTGGATCTTCTCGTGGCTGTCGACCAGCAGGCCGGTGATCCCGAAGAACACCAGCGCCAGACCGATCAGGCCCATGGAGAAGATGAAGCTCGACAGCTTGGCGGACCACGCCCCGCTCACCAGGGAGAACACCGTGAGGAGCCACACCGGGACCCAGTGGCGGGTCGGGATGGCGGGCGGCCGCCAGCGCTCCACCACCAGCTTGTAGACCAGGTAGACCCCACCGAACGCGGCCACGAACCGGCCCAGCCGGACGGGCCCGAACCCCAGGCCGTCGAAGTGGATCAGGAACGCGACCACCTCGAAGAAGGCGAACCCGCGGCGCCAGACCCAGATGGAGATGCCGGCGAGCATCGCCACGAGCGACGCCACCAGGACGCCCCACTTGGACGCCACCAGCCAGAGCAGGACCGGGAGCGCGAGCAGCGAGAGCGCGACGGCAGGCCCGAGGCCCCAGCCCTTGCCCAGGTTGCGCCGGCCGCCGGACGGCTGCTCGGTCGGTCGTTCGAGAGTCTGCAACCGGCCCCCCGGGTCGGTGGTCCGCGGCCGGAACGCCACGTGAGCCATGAGCGTACCGACACCGGCCCGCAGGACGGCGGCGCGGTCCGTGGCACACTCGGTCCGTGCGAGAGGGACCGAGCAGCGCGACGCCCGACCCGTGGGCCGAGGTGGCGCACAGTGCGGCCCTCCTGCAGGACCGTCTGGGCACGCACCGGTGCGTCGTCGTGCTGGGCTCCGGCTGGGCCCCGGTGGCCGAGCAGCTCGGCGAGGTCGCGGCGACCGAGTCGTACGCGTCCGTGGGGCTCGCCGCGCCCGGCGTGCCCGGCCACAGCGCGACCGCCCGCTCGGTGGACGTCGACGGCGTGCCCACGCTGGTCCTGGCCGGACGCGTCCACCTCTACGAGGGCCACGGTGCCGACGCCGTCTGCCACTCGGTGCGGGCCGCCGTGCGGTCGGGCTGCTCGACCGTCGTGCTCACCAACGCCGCCGGGTCGCTGCGGCCGACGCTCCCCGTGGGCCGGCCGGTGCTCATCTCCGACCACCTCAACCTGACCGGGGCCAGCCCGATGGTCGGTCCGCCGCCGCCGGGCGACCCGGCCGACCGGTTCGTGGACCTGGTCGACCTGTACGCCGCCGACCGTCGCGCCGCGGTGGCCGCCGCCGTCCCCGGCACGCCCGAGGGGGTGTACGCCGGCCTGCTCGGCGGCGCCTACGAGACCCCGGCGGAGATCCGGATGCTGGCCGCGATGGGGGCCGACCTGGTGGGCATGTCCACCGTCCTGGAGGCCGTCGCCGCCCGGCACCTGGGCGCCACGGTCGTCGGCGTCTCCCTGGTGACCAACCTGGCGGCAGGGCTGCAGGACCGCGTCGCCCACGCCGAGGTCCTCGAGGTGGCCGGCAGCTCGACCGACGCGCTCGTCGAGGTGCTCCGCGCCGCCGTCGCGACCTCCTGACCGCACGACCCTCCCGCCACGACCCGCCCGCCCGCCACGACCCGCTGCCCACCCCGGACCTCCTGCCGTGCCACCCACCTCCGACCCCGGCCCCGACGCCGACCGGCCGCTCGAGTTCGGCACGGCCGGGATCCGTGGGCCGCTCGGCGACGGCCCCCACCAGCTGAACGTCGGCACGGTGCGCCACGTGGCCGACGGGCTGGCGCTCCACCTGCTGGCCACCGACCCGTCGGCCGCCCGGCGCGGCGTGGTCGTGGGCCACGACGCCCGGCACTGGTCCTCCGAGTTCGCCCAGGTCGTCACCGACCGGCTCCAGCGTGCCGGCCTGGACGTCCTGGTGTTCGACTCGGCAGTGCCCACGCCCCTGGTGTCGCGCACGACTGCGCAGCTCGCGGCCGGCGCCGGTGTCATGGTCACGGCCAGCCACAACCCTGCCTCGGACAACGGGATCAAGGTGTTCGGGCCCGACGGGGTCCTGCTCTCTGCGCCGGCCGACACGCAGGTCGCCGACGCCGTCGCCCGCGTGGCCGCCGGGGCGGCGACGGGGGCCCGCGCCACGCCGCCGGGCACGGTCGAGCACCTCGGCGGCGTCGACGGCGACGAGCCGGCCGTGACCTCGTTCCTCCACGACGCGCTCGAGCTTGCGGGACCCGGGACGGACCGCACGCCGACCGTTGCGACCACGGCGCTCCACGGCGTCGGCGGCGCCCTGCTCGGCCGGCTGCTCGACGCCGCCGGGGTCCCCCACTCCGCCGTGGCCGAGCAGCTCGCCCCCGACCCGGACTTCCCGTCCGTGCCGTTCCCCAACCCCGAGGAGCCCCACGTCCTGGACCTGGTGCTGGACCTGGCCGCCCGGACGGGCGCCGAGGTCGCGCTCGCCAACGACCCCGACGCCGACCGGGTCGCCGTGGCCCTGCGACGGGCCGACGGCACCTACTGGACGCTCACCGGCGACGAGGTCGGCGCGCTGCTGGCCCACGAGGTGCTGCGGACGGGCCGCGACGTCCCCGGCGCGCTGGTGGCGACGACGCTCGTGTCCTCCCGGCTCGTCCCGGCCATGGCCACCGCCGCCGGCGTGGCCGCCGCCGTGACGCCGACGGGGTTCAAGTGGCTGTGCCGCGCGACGCTCGACCGGCCCGGCTCGGTGCAGCTGCTCGCCTACGAGGAGGCGCTCGGGTACGCCGTGGGCCCGGCCACGACGGACAAGGACGGCATCGCGACGGCGCTGGTCGTGGTGCGGGCCCTCGAGCGGCTCCCCCGTCGCGACGGTCAGGGGCTCGACGGCGCGCTGCAGGACCTCTTCGACGACCTGGCCCGGCAGTTCGGGGCCCACCGCACGGCCAACGGCAGCGTGCGGCTCGACGTGCCTGCCGGGCCGGTGGTGGCCCGCCTGCGCGGCACGACCTCGGTGGCCGGCACCGCCGTGACGACCGAGGACGAGCCCGTCCCCGGCACGGTGCGGTGGCTGCTCCAGGACGACACCCGGGTGGTCCTCCGCGGGTCCGGCACCGAGCCGAAGGCGAAGTTCTACGTCGAGGCCCGGGTGCCGGTCGGCGACGACGTCAGGGCCGCCTGGCGCGAGGCCGCGGCACGGGCGGACGCGGTCTCGGCGGCGACCGAGGCCCTCCTGCGGGCCGCGGCCCGCTGACGGACCGCGGGCGGGCGCTCAGTCCCAGCCGGCGAGCACGTCCGCGGTCGCCGACAGGCCGAGCCGGTCGGCGCCGGCGGCCAGCACCGCCCGGGCGTCCGCTGCGGTGCGGATCCCGCCCGAGGCCTTGACGCCGCAGCGGCGGCCCACGGTCTGGCGCATCGTCGCCACCGCGCCGGGCGTCGCCCCGCCCGCCGGGTGGAACCCGGTCGACGTCTTCACGAAGTCGCCGCCGGCGTCGACGACCGCCTCGCAGACCTCGCGCAGGACCGGGTCCGGCCACAGGGCCGACTCGACGATCACCTTCAGGACGGCGCGGGGCACCGCGGCGCGCACCTCGGCCACGTCCATGCGCACGACGTCGAACTCGGCCTCGGCGAGCGCCCCCAGGTCGAGCACCATGTCGACCTCGGCAGCACCGAGCGCGACGGCGGCGGCCGCGGCGTCGGCGGTGACCCGGGCGGGCTGGGTGCCGTGGGGGAACCCCACCACGGTGCACACCGGGATGCGGCCGTCCACCAGGTCCACGACGAACGAGACCATGGAGGGCTGCACGCACACCGACGCGCAGCCCAGCTCCACGGCCTCCACCGCGACGGCCTCGACCTCGGCCCGGGTGGCCTCGGGCCGCAGGACCGTGTGGTCGACCATCGCCGCCAGCTCGGCACGGGTGGGCAGGGCGGGCTCGGACGGTGCGTGCACGGCCGCAGGCTACCGACCGGCAGACTGTGCGCCGTGGCCCTCACCACCCTGGCCCTCGACGGCGACGACACGCTCTGGCACAGCGAGACGCACTTCGCGGTCACGACGGAGCGCGTCCTCGACCTGGTGCGGCCCTGGGTCGACGGCGACGCGGCCACCGCCCACCTCCTGGAGGTCGAGCGCAAGAACCTCGAGGTGTTCGGCTACGGGGTCAAGGCCTTCATCCTCTCGGTCATCGAGACGGTCGTCGAGGTGAGCGGCGGGCAGGTGCCGGCGGACCGGATCCACGAGGTCGTCGGCTGGGCCAAGGAGCTGCTCGAGCACCCGGTCGAGCTCATGGACGGGGTCGCCGAGACGCTGGACCTGCTCGCCGGGCAGTACCGGCTGGTGCTGATCACCAAGGGCGACCTGCTGCACCAGGAGTCCAAGGTGGCCCGCTCCGGCCTGGCCGACCGGTTCGAGGCGGTCGAGATCGTCGGGGACAAGGACGTCGCCACCTACCGCCGGATCCTCGACCGGCACGGCATCGCCCCCGACGAGTTCGTGATGGCCGGGAACTCGGTGCGCTCCGACGTCGCCCCGGTGGTCGAGCTGGGCGGCTGGGGCGTCCACGTGCCGTTCCACCTGACCTGGGCCCTCGAGGCCCACGACGGCAGCGGCCTGGGCGACCGGGCCGAGGTGGCCGACGGGTTCGCCGGCCTGCCCGCCGCGCTCGCGGTGCTGTCCGCGCGCGCCGCAGGCCGGGGGTAGCCGTCCGGCCCGTCCCCGGGGGTGGAATTACCGTCGGGAATCGTTTGCCGGGGCCCCGGACGAGGTTTACCGTCTGTGCAGGCCGGTCGACGTCCGTCGCCCGGCCGGGGGCGACGGCAAGGGGGCCGATGGGGTCGGGAGCACGGGCTGCGGCGACACGTGACGCGGGCCGACGGAGCATCTACCTCGACGCGCTCCGCGCCGTGGCACTCCTGCGGGTCGTCACGTACCACGCGTCGGCCAAGTGGTGGATCACCGCGGCCACGGCCATGCCGCTCATGTTCTTCGTGGCGGGCTCCCTCTACGCCAGCTCGCTGGAGCGCCGCGCCGCGCTGGCCGTCGCCAAGGACCGGTACCGACGGATCCTCCTGCCCTACTGGGCGTACGTGGCCGCGATGGTCGGCCTGTGGGCGTCGCTCGGCGTGCTGGGCGAGGTCACCCCGGCGAACTGGGTCGGGTTCGCCTTCCCGGTCCTCAGCCTGGCCGGCCCCGAGGGCCCTGGCGCCGGCACGGTGCTCCAGCTCACCTGGATCGCCCTCTGGTACCTGCAGGTCCACCTGATCCTCTCGCTCTCCGGCGGCGTGCTGCGCACCGGGCTGCAGAAGGTCCCGACCCTCGTGTGGGCGGTCGTGGTCGCAGGGTTCGCGGGTGGCGTGGCCCTGGCGAGCAACGACGTGGCCAACGGGTTCTTCTTCGTGGGCTGCTGGCTGCTCGGCTACCTGCACCACGACGGCAAGGTCCAGCCCGTCGTGGCCCGCCACTGGAAGTGGCTCTGCGCGCTCGTGGGGGTCCCGGGGGCGCTCCTGTTCTTCGGGCTCCGCGACGTGCCCCGTGCCGTCCCCATCGCCGCGGCGCTGCTCGGCGCCTTCTGGCTGACGCTCGCGCTGGGTGTGCAGCCGCTCGTCGAGCCGCACCTGGGCGGCCGGCGCACCGGGCAGGTGGTGACCTGGTTCGCCCGGCGGTCCCTCACCGTCTACCTCTGGCACATGGCGGCCATCTACGTGGTGGTCGCCGTCCCGCTGCCCGGGGCCGGAACCTCGTTGGGCCGGCTGGCGTGGGGCCTGGCGCTGACCCTGGCCGTGGTGCCGCTCGTCGGCTGGGTCGAGGACGTCGCCGCCCGGCGCAGCCCCGAGCTCTGGCCCGGCCGCGCCCGGCCCGCGGCCGCCCCCGCCACCAGTGCCCGCGGCACCTCGCCGCAGCAGGGCGGCCCGACG
This sequence comes from uncultured Actinomycetes bacterium, assembly GCA_903930035.1. Classification (GTDB taxonomy): domain Bacteria; phylum Actinomycetota; class Acidimicrobiia; order Acidimicrobiales; family Microtrichaceae; genus CAJANQ01. The sequence continues at coordinate 7,090 of CAIYXG010000275.1, forward strand.
TCGCCCGAGCCCGCGGGGGTGGACCTGACGACCGCCGAGACGGTCGACCTGCGCGAGCCGGCGCCGGCGCGGCAGGAGGACACGGTCGACCTGCGGCCGGCCGACCAGCCGACCGGCGACGCCTGACCCCGGCGCACCCGTCGACCACGTCGATTCCCAGGCCGCGTAGCGCCTCGGCCATCCCGATGCGCAGTTCGGCGAGCGTCCGGGCACCGGCTTGAGCCTCACCGAGAGCTTCCGGCGAGCAGCAGGCCGCGATGGCTTCCAATTGCAATGTCCCC
>CAIYXG010000276.1 GCA_903930035.1 uncultured Actinomycetes bacterium
GCGCGTCCACGTGATCCCGAACTTCGTGGACACGGTGCGGATCGCGCCGTCGGAGCGGATGAACTCGTACCGGGAGGAGTACGGGCTGGGGGACCGCACGGTCGTGCTCTACGCCGGCAACGTCGGGCTGTCGCAGTCCCTCGAGCTCATGGTCGAGGCGGCCCGCCGCTGCCGCGACCGCGACGACGTGGTGTTCGTGGTCAACGGCGGCGGGTCGGCCAAGGACGCCCTGGTCGAGTCGGCGGCGGGCCTGGAGAACCTGCGGTTCGTCGAGATGCAGCCCCGTGAGCGGCTGCCCGAGGTCCTGGCGGCGGGCGACCTGCACGTCGTGCCGCTCAAGCGGGGCCTGGCCCGCTCCAGCGTGCCCTCCAAGCTCTACTCGATCCTGGCGGCCGGACGACCGGTGCTGGCCAGCGTGGACGCCGGGACGGAGGTGGCGACCACCATCGAGCGCGCCGCGGCGGGGGTGTCGGTCCCCCCGGAGGACCCCGACGCCTTCTGCGACGCGCTGGTCGCGCTGCTCGACGACCCGGGCCGCCGGGCCGCGATGGGGGCGTCGGGCCGGGAGTTCGTCGAGGGATGGGTGTCGCCCGCGGCGGTCGGGGCGGCCTACGAGGAGCTGTTCGAGCAGGTCCGCCGGGAACGCTGGCAGCGGCGACCCTGAGCAGGCGCTCGGGCCGGTTCCTGCTCGGGCCGTCCGGCGACTAGCGTCAGGGCCCGTATGGGTAAGGCCTCGTCGTCCAAGAAGATCCGCAAGGTCCAGCAGGCGGGCGTGTCGCGTGCGCCCGGACAGCGCCGGAACCTGGGCTACCCGGCCCTGATCGTCGCCATCATCCTGGTGGGCGTCTCGCTCGTGTTCGTGGCCCGTGGCCAGCGCGAGGCCTCTGCCGGCGAGAAGCCGACCCCCAAGGACCACTGGCACGAGGCGCTGGGGATCGACATCTGCGGCAACTTCCAGGACCCGCTGACCGACGTCGGCCCCGACCGGCTCGGCATCCACACCCACGCCGACGGCCTGATCCACATCCACCCGTTCGGGTCCGGCGCGTCGGGCAAGAACGCCCAGCTCGTCAAGTACCTGGACCAGACCGGCGTCAAGGTCACCGACACCTCGATCACCCTCCCGGGCGGCAAGACCTACACCAACGGCGACAAGTGCGACGGCAAGCCCGCCACGCTGGCGCTCTACGTCTGGCCGCCCCAGGCGAACGACAGCACCGAGCCCAAGAAGATCACCAAGAACATCGCCACGACCCGGTTCGCCGAGGACGGCGGCGCCTACGTGCTGGCGTTCGTGCCGGACGGGGCCAAGGTGAAGCTGCCGCCGTCGGTCAAGGACCTGGCCAACCCGATCGACCTCGAGGAGACCCCGCAGCCGGGCGACACCAGCGGCGTGGCCTCGACCGTCCCGGCCACGACGGCCCCGCCGACCACCACGGCGCCGGCCACCACTGCGCCGCCGACCACGGCCGCCGGCAAGAAGTAGGCCTCCTCGTGAAGGCGATCGTCCTGGTGGGCGGGTTCGGGACGCGCCTGCGTCCGCTCACCCTCCGGGCCCCCAAGCAGATGCTGCCGATGGGCCGCACCACGATGGTGGAGCAGGTCGTCGCCCGGCTCGGCTCGTTCGGGGTGACCGAGGTCGTGCTGTCGCTCGGCTACCAGCCGGACGCCTTCCAGGCCGCCTTCCCCGACGCCGTGTGCGCCGGCGTGCGGCTGGTCTACGCGGTGGAGCCGGAGCCGCTCGACACCGCCGGTGCCATCCGGTTCGCCTACGACGCGGCCGGCTACGACGAGCGGGTCCTGGCCCTGAACGGCGACGTCCTGACCGACCTGGACGTGGCCGACCTGTGGGCCCGCCACGAGGCGTTCGGCGGCGAGGCGACCATCGCCCTGACCCCGGTCGAGGACCCGTCGCGCTACGGGGTGGTGGACACCGACGACGCC
>CAIYXG010000277.1 GCA_903930035.1 uncultured Actinomycetes bacterium
CAGACGCCGACCGGCGGCGGGACCGCCGCCTCGGGCTCGACGGTGACGATCACCGTGGGGATCGCCGCGCCGACCACGACGTCGACGACCACGACGACGACCACGACCCCCTAGGCGCTGTGCGCCGGGCCCGCACCGTCGTGCCGCTCCTGGCGGTCGCAGTGGTCGTGCTGCTGGTGGTGGGGCTGCTCGGGTTCTCCGAGTCGCTCAACCCCGTGGACGTCCTGCTCCGCCGCGGCCCGCTGGTGACCGTGCCCGACGTGGTCGGGAGCACGCGGCCGCGGGCGGTGGCGGACCTGACCGCCGTGGGGCTCCGACCCCGGTTCGTGGAGGAGTTCAGCCTGACCGTGCCCACGGGCGCGGTGGCCGCCACCCGGCCGGTGCCCGGGACCCGGATCCGGTCGGGGTCGGACGTGACGGTGGCCGTCAGCAAGGGCGTCAACAGCGCCGTGGTCCCCGCTGCCGTGGGCCAGCAGCTCGCCGCGGTCGTCGGTCCGCTCCGGGCGGCCGGCATCACGGTCCGGGTCCGGCGGGTCTGGAACGACGCACCGTCGGGCCAGGTGCTGAGCCAGGACCCCGAGCCGGGCACGCTCGTGCGCGGGCGCGAGGTCGTGTCGTTCCGGGTGTCCAGGGGGCCGCGGCCGCGCAAGGTCCCCGACGTCGTCGGCCTGGCCACGCCGGGCGCCGGCTACCGGATCGGCGAGGCCGGACTGCGGGTGGGGACGGTCACCGCGGTCGAGGACGCCGCGGTGCCGCCCGGCGCCGTGGCCGGGACCCGGCCGGCGGTCGGCACGACGGTCGACAAGGACACGACGGTGGACCTCCTCGTGTCGCTCGGCGCACCGGCCGTGGCAGTCCCCGACCTGGTGCGACAGCCGTCCGGGGCTGCGGCCGACGCGCTTGAGGCGGCGGGGTTCCGGGTGGTGGTGGAGTCGGTCCCGGTGCAGCCGGGCTCGCCAGACCTCGACGTGGTGGTGTCGCAGGCCCCGCTCGCGGGCACGCTGCTCCGGCCCGGCCAGACGGTGGTCGTCATCGTGGGAGCGGTCCCGGTGCCGATCGTGACCACGACCACCACCACGACCACCACGACGCTGCCGCCACCCACCCTCCCGCCGACGACGGCGCCGGGCCTGCCAGGGGTGGTGCCCGGTGGCTGAGCGCCGTCCACCGGACCCCAACGGGTGGGAGGTCGTGCGTCGCCGTCGGCGGGTGACCGAGACCGGCGACCCCGAGGTGGTCGAGCCGCCACCGGGCGGCGGCTGGGTGGCGGCGGCCGTCGTCGGCCTGGTGGTGCTGATGGCGTTCGTGTCGGTCGGGATCGTGCAGTCCGCCGACCGGCAGTCCCGCCGGCCGCCGGTCGCCCAGGTGCAGGTCCCTGCCCAGGTCGGGCGCACGGCCGAGGAGGCCACCGCCGACCTGCGGCGCCGAGGGTTCGTCGTCGACCTGCAGCCCGAGCCCAACATCGTCGTCCCGGTGGGCACCGTGGTCGGGCAGGAGCCGGTGGCCGGCAGCAAGCTGGAGCAGGGGAGCCGGGTGGTGCTGCGCGTGAGCTCGGGCCCGCCGGGGACCAAGGTGCCCGACGTCCGGGGGCTGCCGGCCGCCGACGCCGTCCGGAGCCTGGCCAACGCCGGTCTGACAGCGACGCAGCAGGTGGTGTTCAACGACAGGGTCCGGCCCGGCGAGGTGGTGGCGTCGTCGCCGCGCCAGGACCGGCTCGTGCTGCCC
>CAIYXG010000278.1 GCA_903930035.1 uncultured Actinomycetes bacterium
CAGCCCAAACTCCATGACTCCCACCGCCATCAGCATTGCCACGGCAATTGCCAGTGCCCGCTTCCGCATCCGAACTCCCCTTGTTCCGTCTCGCAGTCCCGACCTGCCCGCAGGCGCCGAGCTGTGCTCCAAGAGTGGTCGCCCACGTCGGAAAGCGCACGCAGCAATGGCGGGAAACCCGTCGGGCTTCCGTCGCCGGCGGCGGTCGGCGTGCCACAGCTCTGGCGGAGTGCATGCCTCACCGCCGGGAGTGGTCTTCGGCCTCACCTTGCTCGGCTGGCTGCGGCTACCGTGCCCGCGTGCCCGAACCACCGCTGCCCGACGTCACGACGGCCCTGCCGCCGACCCCAGCGGTGCGCCGGCTCGGCACCTCGGCGCTCGAGGTCGGCGCGCTGTCCTACGGCTGCTGGCGGTTCGCCGGGACGTCGGTCGGCGAGGCCAGGGACAAGGTCGAGGCGGCCGTCGGCCTGGGCATGACCCTGGTGGACACGGCCGACATCTACGGGTTTGACGGCGAGAACGGGTTCGGCGACGCCGAGCGCCTGCTCGGCGGGGTGCTGGCCGCCACGCCCGGCCTGCGCGGGCGGATCGTCCTGGCGACCAAGGGCGGGATCCGGCCGCCGCTGCCCTACGACCAGTCGGCGGAGTACCTGGTGGCGGCCTGCCGGGCGTCGCTCGAGCGGCTCCAGGTGGACCACGTCGACCTCTACCAGGTCCACCGCCCCGACCTGCTGGCGCACCCCGCCGAGCTCGCCGCCGGCCTGCAGGCGCTGGTCGCCGAGGGCCTCGTCCGGGAGGTCGGCGTCTCCAACTTCACCCGGGCCCAGACCGACGCGCTCGCCGCGCACCTGGGCGTGCCGCTGGTGACGACGCAGCCGGAGCTCAGCGCCCTCTGCCTGGACGCGCTCACCGACGGCACGCTCGACGACGCCATGCGTGACGGCCGGACCCCGCTGGCGTGGTCGCCGCTCGGCGGCGGCCGCCTCGGGACCGGCGCGACGGCCACCGACGACCGCACCGCGTCGGTGCACGCCGTGCTCGACCGCGTCGCGGCCGACCACGGGACCACCCGGTCGGCGGCGGCGCTGGCGTGGGTGCTGGCCCACCCGTCGGACCCCGTGGCGATCGTCGGGACGCAGCAGGTGGCGCGGCTGGAGGAGCTGGCGGCAGCCACCTCGGTCCGCCTCGACCGTGCCGAGTGGTACGACGTGCTAGTGGCGTCGCGCGGCGAGGCCATGCCATGAGCGCAGTGCCCGCGCCGCTCGAGGTTGCCTGGTTCGCCGCGCTGTGCGACGACGACTACGAGTTCCTGGGGGTCCCCGACCCGTCGCTCGCGTCGAGCTTCGAGCACTGCGGCGACATCGTCCGGACGGTCGACCGGCTCGGGTTCGACAACGTCCTGCTGCCGTCGGGCTACTCGCTGGGCATCGACGCCACCGCCTTTGCCGCCGCGGTGGCGCCGTCGACCTCGTCCACCCGGCTCCTCCTGGCGGTGCGGGCCGCCGAGCTGTGGCCCCCGCAGCTGGCGCGGCAGCTGGCGACGGTGGACCAGGTGCTCGCCCCCGGCGCCGACGGCCGGAGCCGCCTGACGGTCAACATCATCTCGTCGGACCTGCCGGGCGAGACCCTGGAGTCGTCCCCCCGCTACCGGCGGACCGCCGAGGTGATGTCGGTCCTGCGGACGCTCCTCGACGGTGACCGGGTGGAGCACCACGGCGAGTTCTACGACCTCGAGCTCGACCCGCCCCGGCTCGGGATGCGCGACGGGGTCTGCCCGCCCCTGTACTTCGGCGGGCTGTCCGAGGCGGCCCGCGAGGTGGCGGCCGCGCACGCCGACGTCTACCTGATGTGGCCGGAGCCGCTCGCCGCCGCCGCCGAGCTGGTGACCAACATGCGGCGGCGCGCCGCCGCCCACGGGCGCACGCTGCGGTTCGGGTTCCGGTGCCACGTGGTCGTCCGGGACACCGAGGTCGAGGCACGCGCGGCCGCGGCCGCGCTCGTCGCCCGGGTGGACGCCGCCACCGGCGACGCCATCCGCCGGCGGTCGCTCGACAGCGGCTCCG
>CAIYXG010000279.1 GCA_903930035.1 uncultured Actinomycetes bacterium
GGTGATCGACTTCCGGGCCTGGCAGGCCGGCCTCCCCGGCGGGGAGCTCGACGCGGGGCGGCGCCCCGACGGCCTCCACTACACCGAGGAGTACCTCCCGGAGATCGCCAAGTGGCTCGGCCCGAAGATCGAGTCCGTCGGCCGGGCCCGGACGAGCCCCTGACACGACGGCCGTCGCGCCTCAGGCCCGCGGGGCGTTGCGGGGGATCACCGGCGCGTCGCGGCCGGTCCCGGAGGAGGCCGAGCCGGCGTCCGCGGTGGACTCCTCGTGGTACTCCTCCTCGACGTTGACGGCCCAGATGTCGTGCTCGCCCTGGCCCAGGATGTTCTGCACGGTCAGCATCGCCGTGAACATCGAGTGGTCGGCGTTGTTGTACTTGTGCATGCCGTTGCGGCCGACCGGGTGCACGTTGGGCGCCGCCTGCTCCAGCCACTCCCGCATGACCTCGACGTTCTTCCGGTAGAACTCGTCGTAGGTGGGGTAGGCCTTCGGCATGCGGACCACGTAGCCGGCCTGGACGGCCGAGGGGTCCACCAGGCCAAGGACACCGAGCTCCTTGGCCCCCATCTCGATGAGGTCCTCGTCCTTGGCGTTCCAGAGCTCGTCGCCCTCGAAGACGAAGTACTCGAGGCCCAGGCAGGTGCGGCCGTCCTTGACCAGGTACGGCGACCACGAGCCGAAGTTCTGGATCCGGCCGACCTTCACCTCGGGCGCGTGGATGTAGATCCAGTTGTCGGGGAAGCCGGCGGACTCGGGCACGACCAGCGCGACCGTCAGGAAGTCGCGGAACTGCAGGTCGTCGGCGGCGGCCAGGACCTCGGCGGGGGCCGGCGGGTCCATGGCGCGGATCAGGTGGGGGAACGGCATGGACGAGATCACGTGGTCGGCAGGGAGCTCCGTGCGGGTGCCGTCCCGCGCCTCGGTGACGACGGTGTGGGCCCGCCCGTCGGCGTACTGCACGCCGACGACCTTGGTGCGCATCCGGACATCGGTGCCCTGCGCCTCGACCTGCTCGGTGCAGCGCTCCCACATCATCCCGGGCCCGTACTTGGGGTACTGGAACTCCTCGATGAGGGAGGTGATCTCCTTCTGGTTCCGGTTGGGCGTGAGCGCGTTGACGATGGCGCTCATGAGGGAGAGGTTCTTGATGCGCTGGGCGGCCCAGTCGGCCGGCATCGAGCTGACGGGCACGCCCCAGACCTTCTCCGTGTAGGTCTTGAAGAACGTCCGGTACAGGCGCCAGCCGAACCGGGCGACGAGCCAGCCCTCGTAGTTGGTCTGGTCCTTGGGCGGCCGGACCCGGGCCCAGACGTAGGAGAGCACGCACAGGACGGCCTCGAGCAGCCCCAGGTTCTTCAGGGCGTTCATCGCCTTGAGCGGGTAGTCGAAGTACTTGCCCTGGTAGAAGATCCGGCTGAGCCGGGGCCGCAGGAGGAAGTCCTCGTCGGGCAGGATCTCGTGCCACAGCGCCTCGACCTCGGGCACCTTGGTGAAGAACCGGTGGCCGCCGATGTCGAACCGCCAGCCGTCGCGCTCGACGGTCCGGGAGATGCCACCGACGACGCTGTCGGCCTCGAGGACGGTGGAGGTGACCCCGGCGCGGCAGAGCTCGTAGGCCGCCGTGAGCCCGGCGGGTCCGGCGCCGGCGATGACGACCTTCGGGGCGTCGGAGGGGCTGGTGGGGGAGGGAGTGGTGTCGGTCACGTTCTTGTTCGGCAGACGTCGCGGGAGGTGGGAAACCGGTCCGACCCTAGTGGCGGCGGGGTCCCCCGGTGGGGGACCGGGTGCTGACAGACTGCCCCGGTGGACGACCTGGCAGCAGCCGCGGCGAGCGGCACCGTCGACTTCGAGTGCCCCCGCTGCACCGCCCCGGTGACCGAGGCGTTCTACGGGCCGTGCGCCGCCTGCCGGGCCCAGCTCCGGGCCGACCAGTCGGCCGAGGCGCGTGACCTGGCAGCCCCGGAGTACGAGCCGAAGATGAACGTCACGCCCAACGCCGTCGCCCTCAAGGACTGAGCGCCCGGGCCGCGGCCCAGCGGTAGTCCGCCTATCCCGACGGGGACCGGACCACCTCGGGGACCCGCACCACGGCGCGTGGCAGCTTGTACCGGGCCAGGTGCTGCCCGGCGTGGGCGCACAGCTCCTCGTCGGTGGCCGTGGCGCCGTCCCGGAGCGCGACCACGGCGACGACCTCCTGCCCGAAGCGCTCGGACGGCCGGCCGCAGACCACGGCGTCGCGCACGTCAGGGTGGGAGGTGAGCGCCACCTCCACCTCTTCGGCGAAGACCTTCTCGCCCCCGGTGTTGATGCAGACCGAGTCCCGGCCCAGGAGCTCCAGGGAGCCGTCCGCCGAGCGCCGCGCCCGGTCGCCCGGCACGGCGTGGCGCACGCCGTCCACCACGGGGAACGTCGACGCGGTCCGCTCCGGGTGGCCCAGGTAGCCCAGCGGCACCCGTCCGGTCTGGGCCAGCCAGCCCACCTCGTCCTCGCCGGGCGCCAGGTGCCGTGACAGGTCGGCCGACAGCACGACGGCGGTCGTCGCGGGCCGGAACCCGCCCGGGTCGGGCGCCGCGGCGTCGGCCGTGGCGACCCCCTGGCGGCCGGACTCGGTCGACCCCAGCACGTCGAGCACCCGGAGGCCCGGGACCAGGTCCAGGAGGTGCTGGCGCACGCCGGGGGAGAGCACGGCGCCGCCCGAGACCACGTGCCGCAGCGTCGGCGGCGGCCCGTCCCGGCGGGCCAGGGCGGCCACGAGCGGCCGGGCCATCGGGTCGCCCACCAGGAGCAGCGACGAGGCGCCGTGCTGCGCCGCCGCGTTGAGCACGTCGTCGGGGTCGAAGCGGTCCACGACCTCCTGCAGGACCACGGTGCCGCCGGCCATCCAGCACGACAGCGCGTTCCAGTGCGCGGCCCCGTGCATGAGCGGCGGGGCCGGGAGGGTGCGGAGGCCCGGGTTGGCCGCCGCGAGCAGCTCGTCCAGCGAGGTGTACGGCGTCCCGTCCTTGCGTCCCACCCCGAGCGCGGCGCGCAGGAAGTCGTCCTGCCGCCACAGCGTGCCCTTGGGCGAGCCGGTGGTGCCGCCCGTGTAGCAGAGGTAGCGGTCGTCGCCGGACCATGCCGCACGGACCTCCTCCGGCAGGTCGGGCCCGGCCGCCGCCAGTGCGCCCTCGAGCGGCACGGCCCAGTCCGGCAGGGCGTGGTCCGTGCCGTCGTCCACCACCAGCACCAGGCGCGGCGGGTCGGCGAGCCGTCCGACCACCTCGGCCAGCGTCGGCAGGAACCGGCGGTGGACCAGGACCGCGCGGGCCCGGCCGTCGTCCAGCAGGAACGCAAGCTCCTCGGCGACGTACCGGTA
>CAIYXG010000280.1 GCA_903930035.1 uncultured Actinomycetes bacterium
CGGACCTCCACGCCCGGCTGCACGCTGAACTTGGGGTAGGTGCCGCCGGCCACGTAGACCGCGGTCTTCGACTCGGCGAGCGCCCGGACCGAGCCCTGGCCGACCGAGGCGCACGGCTCCGCGACCGTGCCGCAGGTCGACGTGTCCGCGCCGGTGCTCGAGTTCACGAACACCGCCGTCGACTGGACGCCGTCGATGCCGTCGCAGTTGGCGTCGAGGTCGTCGCCCGCCGGGTCGTCGGCGCCGGGGTTGACGTCCGCGTCGTTGTCGTTGCAGTCCGACAGCTCGTTGTAACCGTCGTTGTCGACGTCCTGCGGGGGCGCCGTGGTCGTCGTGGTCGAGCCGGTGCCGCCCCCCATGCCGGGGTCGGCCGTGCAGGCCGCACCGAGCAGCAGCATCGTCGCGGCAAGGGCGGGGACCGCCCACTTCCGTGCGCCCATTCGGGACTCCCTCGTGTCCGGCCGCCGTCCTGCCCGGGCGACGGCCCCTCCTCCACGCGCCGGTGGTCCGGACATGGTGAACCGGGAACGATGTTCGCGCAACCGCCGTTGGGGCGTGCGCGCCGGTCCACCGTTACGCTCGGCCGATGCCCGACGCCGACACCCCGCCCGAGGGCCGCACCCCCGGCGGCGTCCGCGAGGTCCTCGGCAACCGGTCGGCCGTCGCGCTGCTCGTCGCCATGACCTGCGCCACGATGGCGTCGACGGCGCAGTTCACGGCCCTGGGCAAGTTCGTCTTCGACTCCACGCGCCGGCCGCTGGACCTGGGCCTCATCGGTCTGGCGGAGTTCCTGCCCGCCGCCGTGCTCGTCGTGGTGTCCGGGGCGGTGGCCGACCGCTTCGACCGACGCCGGGTGGCCGCCACCGCGTTCCTGGGGGAGGCGGTCGTCGTCGTGGTCCTGGCGCTGCTCGCCGCCCGGACCCTGGACGGGATCGCCCTGGTCCTCTGCGTGGTCGTCGCGTTCGGCACCTTCCGCGCCCTCGGCGCACCCTCGGGCCGGTCGCTCCCGGCCATGGTCGTGGCGCCCGAGACCGTCCCGCGGATGATGGCGTTCTTCGCCGGGTCCTGGCAGGTCGGCCTGATCGCCGGCCCGGTGCTGGGCGGCTTCCTCTACGTGGTGAGCCCCTCGGCGCCGTTCGTGGCCGCCGCCGCGCTGCTGGTCGTCGCCGGCCTCCTGCTGCTCACCCTCCGCTACCACCCCGAGGCCGACCTGCGCACGGATGACCCGGCGGCCGCGGCCGGCGGGCGGCAGGGCCTGCGCACGGCGCTCGAGGGGCTGCGGTTCGTGCGCCGGACGCCCATCCTGCTGGGCGCCATCTCGCTCGACCTGTTCGCCGTGCTCTTCGGCGGCGCCGTCGCCCTGCTGCCGGCCATCGCCACCGACCAGCTGGGGGTGGGCTCGGTGGGTCTGGGCTGGCTCCGGGCGGCGGGCGGCATCGGCGCCGCCCTCACGACCGCCTACCTGGCCGCCCGGCCCCTGCGACGCCGCGTCGGCCGCACGCTCTTCGTGGCGGTGGCCGTGTTCGGCGCGGCGACCGTGGTGCTCGGCGTGACCCGCACGTACGCCGTGGCCCTCCTGGCCATCCTCGTCCTCAGCGCCGCGGACTCCGTGAGCGTGTTCATCCGCGTGTCGATCATCCCGCTGGTGACGCCCAACGAGGTCCGCGGCCGGGTGTTCGCCGTCGAGAACGTGTTCATCGGCGCGTCCAACGAGCTGGGCGGCTTCGAGTCCGGCCTGGCGGCGGCACTCATCGGGGTCCCCGGCGCGGTCGTGCTGGGCGGCGTGGCGACGGTCGTGGTGGTGGGCCTGTGGTCGTGGTGGTTCCCCGCGCTGCGCGACGTCGACCACTTCGACGACCTGGGCGGCACGCCGGACCCGGTCGGGACCACCATGGAGGCGGCCACGGCCATCGAGGCCGACCGCCAGGAGCGGAACCCCCTGTGACCGACCACGTCGGAAAGGACGCACTGTGCGAGTGACACTCCTCGGGACCGGCTCGGCGTTCCCCGACCCCCCACGGGCCGGCCCGGGCACGCTGGTGCAGGCCGGCGGGCTGCACCTGCTGTTCGACTGCGGAC
>CAIYXG010000281.1 GCA_903930035.1 uncultured Actinomycetes bacterium
CCAAAATCGCGAGGGCGCTTGGCGAAGATGTGACCGCCGCCACGACGCGTGCCGCTCCGCCGACCGCCGGCACGAGCATTGCCCGTGCCCTTCTGGCGATAGAGCTTCTTGGTCGAGCCGGCGACCTCGCCGCGGGTCTTGGTCTTCTGCGTGCCCTGGCGGGCGTTGGCCTGGTACATGACGACGGCGTCATGCAGCAGCTGCTTGTTGACCGTCGGGGCCAGCTCGGCGGGATCGATCTCGTAGCTGCCGACCTTCTTGCCAGCCATGTCATAGACGGCGAGGTTCATTTCGCACCGCCCTTCTTCTTGCCGGTCGGCGCCGCGACGCCGACCCGCTTGATCTTGTTCGTCTTGAGCACGGTCACGAACGCGCCGTTCGGACCGGGCACCGCCCCCCGCACGAGCAACAGGTTGGAATCCTTGTCGACCCGCACGAGCTTCACGTTCCGCATGGTGGACCGCTCGTTGCCGTAGCGGCCGGCCATGCGCTTGCCCTTGAAGACGCGGCCCGGGGAGGTGTTTTGACCAGTGCCGCCCTGATGACGATGCACCTTCTTGACGCCGTGCGTGGCCCGCTGCCCCTTGAAGCCATGCCGCTTCATCACGCCCGCGGTGCCGCGGCCCTTCGTGACACCCACGACGTCCACGAACTCGACGCCCTCGAAGACGTCGACGGTGAGCGACTGCCCGACCTCGACCCCTTCGTAGACACCGCGGAGTTCGCGGACGAACCGCTGCGGCTCACAGTCGGCCTTGGGCAGCGTCGCCACCCCGGCCTCGGCCCGCCGCTTGGCCCGGCGACCATCCAGCTTGGCGACCTGACCACGCACGGAGCGGCTGGCGAGCCGACGCGGCTTGTTGGCGAAGCCGATCTGCACGGCGGCGTAGCCGTCGCGCTCCGGCGTCCGCACGACCGTGACCGGACAGGGGCCGGCCTCGATCACGGTGACCGGCACCACGACGCCCGATTCGGCGTCGAAAATCTGCGTCATGCCGACCTTGCGGCCGAGCAGACCTGGCCGCCCCGGCTTGTCGGGGCGGCTGGCGGAAGCGGACGCTACGGCGGGGCTCGAGCTGGTGGCCATGATTGTCATCGCGGTTGCATCGCCGACACGTCCACAAACCCCGCGGCCGACAGCCGCCGGGACGGGCCGTTCTCACGCTCGAAGCCGTTGGCTCGGGGAGCACCCAGACCTGCCGCCCCTCGGGGCGGCTGTCGGCCGGGCCTTACCCGCGACGCCTTCCAAGCATGCCGTTCGTCGAAGCTCCCGTGTTCCTTGAGGTTCCTCTCGTCTCCGTCTCACCTGCCCGCGGCATCACCGCGAGGAGGCCTTGATCTTGATGTCGACGCCCGCCGGCAGGCTCAGTTTGTTGAGCGCCTCGATCGTCTTGGCGGTCGCCTGAATGATGTCGATCACCCGCTTGTGGGTCCGAATCTCGTACTGCTGGCGGGCCTTCTTGTCGATGTGGGGGCTCGAGAGCACCGTGTACCGCTCGATCCGCGTGGGCAGCGGAATCGGCCCATGCACCTCGGAGTTGGTCCGCTTGGCCGTGTCGACGATCTCCGCCGCGCTCTGGTCGAGCACGGCGTGGTCGTAGGCCTCCATGCGGATGCGGATGATTTCCTGGGTCGGACCGGCCACGTGACAAACTCCTCGGACAAATCGATCATCGGGCGGATCGAAGGATCCTCCGACGCAGGCATGCGGAACGCACACCTCCCGGCAGCACACCCCACATTCGAGGGAACGCGGATGCCGCAACGGGCGAGTCACGAACTGTAAGGACCCTGCGAGGGGCTGTCAATGACCCCGTTGAAAACGGCCGGGGGCGAAAAACAGCCCACTGGGTGACGCAGGCTCGGGGCTGTCCGTGCCATCTCGCCGGACAGATGCTGCGTCGTGGGTTCCGCAGGCTCGGGGCTGCCCGTGCCATCTCGCCGGACGCTCCCTTTGGGCATCCTGCCCTCCGGTCGCTCGGAGGAAACCTCGCTCCGCAATCCTTGCTGCGCTCGGTTTCCTACGCCGCTCGATTGGCACGGGCTACCC
>CAIYXG010000282.1 GCA_903930035.1 uncultured Actinomycetes bacterium
GGCCTGCACGGCGGCCGCGCGGAGGCCGGTGCCGGGCGCGGCGTCGCTGAAGGAGCTGTCGTCGGCCGACGAGAAGGCCGGCGCGGTCGCGTGGGAGTGGCCGCCGTGGGACGGGTGGCTCGGGCTGGGCGACGTGCGTCCGGTGACGCCGGCGCCGGCGAGCGGGGCGGCGACGACCTCGAGCGCGGTCATCACCAGCACGGTGAGGAGGGCGAAGAGGGCCCGGATGGTGGCAGCAGTCCGATTCACGGAGAGTGGTGTCGGGCCGGACGGCCGCCGCCTTGAGCCTTGTTTTCCCAAGGTTTCCTCATGGGGAGTGCCACGTTCCGTGGGCACCACGACATCTTGTGGTCGTCGGGCCGGTCGGCCCCTGCATGTTGTGGCGCACCGGCCGGCCCGACTACCCGTCCACACCCTCGGCATGGGACCCTGACCCGGATGGACGACGAGCACGACGGCATCCCGCAGCGGAGGTTCTCGCTGCCTGCGGGCGCGACCAAGGTCCTGCTGGTGCGCCACGGCGCCTCGGCCCACGCCCACCCGGACCGGCCGTTCCCGCTCAAGGACGGGCACGGCGACCCGCCCCTGGCGCCCGAGGGCCACGAGCAGGCCCGGCGGGTCGGGGCCCGCCTGGCGGCCGAGCACGCGGCGGGCCGGACGATCGACGCGCTGTACGTCACGTCGTTGACCCGCACCCACGAGACGGCGGCGCCGCTGGCCTCGTTGCTCGGCCTGGTCCCGGTTGAGGTCCCGGAGCTGCGGGAGGTCCACCTGGGCGAGTGGGAGGGCGGGGCGCTCCGGCTGAAGGCCGCCGAGGGGCACCCGCTCTACACCGAGCTGCTCGCGCAGCAGCGGTGGGACGTGATCCCGGGCGCCGAGTCGTCGGAGGCGTTCGGCGAGCGGCTCTGGGCGGGCCTGCGCCGGGTCGTGGCGGCCCACCCGGACCAGACCGTCGTCGCCGTCGTGCACGGTGGCGTGATCGGCCAGCTCCTGGCCGACACGGTCGGCGTGCAGGGGTTCACCTTCGCCGGCGCCGAGAACACCAGCATCAGCGAGCTCGTGGTCGACGCCTCGGGCCGGTGGTGGCTGCGCCGCTTCAACGACACCGCCCACCTGGACGCGCCGCTGCCCTGACGGGCCGCGGGCGGCCGGGCCGTCAGCCCGCGGGCCGCCACATGCGACGCTGGGGCGGGGAGCCGGGGCCCATCGGGAACCGCTCGGTCTCCTCGAACCCGTGGCGGCGGTAGAGCAGCGCCGACCGGTCGGTGGAGGACTCCAGGTACGCCGGCAGGCCCTCGGTCCGGCAACGGTCGAGCACGGGCTGCATGAGGGCACTGCCGAGCCCCCGGCCCTGGTGGTCGGGGTGCACCCCCAGGATCTCGAGGTACCAGTGCTCCTCGCGCGGGTGCCCGTGCTCCATGGCGGCGAACGCCCGGAGGGCCCGGGGGACGTCGCGCACGCCGATGGCCCGGACGAACGCCGGCAGGGCCGGGAGGCCCTCCCGCAGCGGCTGCTTCCAGCGGCCCGGCGCGGCCCAGACCGCGGCCCCCGGGACCCCGTCGGCGGTCCACACCCACCCGTGGGCGATCCGGGGGCGGACGGCCCGCCCGAGCGCCAGGCCCAGGTGGCGGCGCATGCGGGCGGCGTCGGGGCAGACCCAGGCCCAGCACGGGTCGTCCCAGAACGACCGGGCCAGCACCTCGCCGACGGCCCGCCACTCGTCGGGCCGCGCCGGCCGGACCTGCACGTCGGTCACGCCGTCGGCCGGCACGCCGCAGCCCGCGTGGCCAGCGAGCTGGTGCGGGAGGACTCGCGCAGGACGTTGCGGTCCACCGCGGAGGTCACGAACCCGAACGACAGCCCGGTGGCCGGGTCGGCCCAGGCGATCTGCCCGGCGGCGCCGTTGTGGCCGAACGCCCGCGGCGACACGCCCCGGCCCATGCCCCGCAGGTGGGACTGGCCGTCGTCCCCGGCCACCCGCAGGCCGAGCGTGCGGTTGGACGGGATGCCCAGGAGCGGCTCGGGCAGGGTGCAGCGGACCCGGCCGGTGGCGTCGGCCAGGACCGCGGGGTCCCACAGGCCGCCCGGGTTGTGGAGCAGCGCCTGGTAGTAGCGGGACAGGGACGCGGCGTCGGCCAGCCCGCCGCCGCCGGGCATGCCGACGGCCCGGACCTCCGGGTGGTTGAAGTTCAGGAGGATCTCGGGGGTCACCTCGCCCATGGGCGGGTCGGGCGTCCCGAACACCGCCTCGAGCTCCTGGGGCGTCGGCGGTTCGCCGACCATCGTGAGCTCGGCGACGTCGGCGGGCTGCTCGTCGGCCGGGAGGCCGAGCGTGAACCCGTCGAGGCCGAGCGGCTCGAGCACGCGCTCGCGGACGACCTGCCGGTAGTCCTTGCCCTCGACGGCCTCCACCATCTCGGCCACGACCCAGTGCGCCGACGACGCGTGGTACTCGTAGTGGGTCCCGGGCTCGAAGTTCAGCCGCCACCGGGACATGGCCTCGAGCCGCCCCTCGCGGGTCGACCAGCGGGGCGGTCCGAGCGGCGCGTAGGGGAAGCCCGCCGTGTGGGTGAGGAGCTGCTCCAGCGTGATCTGCGCCGCCCTGCCGGCGTCGGGGCCCTCGGACAGGAACCCGGGCACCAGGTCCACGACCCGGGTCGACGGCGACAGCCGCCCCTCGCCGACCAGCTGCCACGCGACCCCGCCGACGACGGCCTTGGTGCACGAGAACACGTTGAAGCGCGTGTCGGCCGTGGCGCTCCCGAACGTGCCGTCGGCCACGACCTCCCCGTCGAGGGCCAGCGCGAACTGGGCGGCGGGCATGCGGCCGGCGTCCACCTCGTCCTGGACCCGCCCGGCCAGGCGGGCGACGGCGGCGGTGTCCACGGCGCGGGGGTCGAGGACCCTGACGTTGGCGGGGAGTTCGCTCATGGCCCGACGCTAACCGTGCGCGGTGCCAAGATCCGTCCCTCGCCGTGTCCGCAGGACACGCACCGGGAGGACGGAGGACGTATGGCCCAGCTGTGTGACCTGACGGGGCGGGTGGTGGTGGTGACCGGCGGCAACGGCGGGATCGGCCTGGGCATGGCCCGGGCGATGGCGACGGCCGGGGCCGAGATCTCGGTCTGGGGCCGGAACGGGACCAAGAACGCGGCAGCGGTCGAGGAGCTTGCGGCGCTGGGTCCCCGCGCCACGTCCCACGTGGTGGACGTGGCCGATCCGGCGCAGGTCGACGCCGCGATGGCCGCGACCGTTGCCGCCCACGGACGCCTCGACTCGCTCTTCGCCAACGCCGGGACGTTCGGCCCGGTGCCCTTCGTCGACCAGACGCTGGAGGGCTGGCGGTCCGTCATGTCGGTCAACCTCGACGGCGCGTTCCTCTGCCTGCAGGCCGCCGCCCGGCAGCTGGTCGACCAGGGCGAGGGGGGCTCGCTCGTCGCGGTGTCGTCGACGTCGGCCGTGCACGGCGCCGCCGGCAACCAGGCCTACTCGTGCTCCAAGACGGCGCTGCTCGCGCTCATGCGCGGCCTGGCGGTCGAGTTCGCGCGCCACGGGATCCGGGCCAACAGCCTGCTCCCGGGCTGGACCGAGACCGACATGACGGCGTCGTTGCAGCAGTGGGACAGGTTCGTGGAGGCCACGACCGCACGGACCCCGGTGCGGCGCTGGGGCACGCCCCAGGACATGGGCGCCGCCGCGGTGTTCCTGGCCGACCCCACGGTCACCTTCCACACCGGCGACTGCCTCACGGTCGACGGCGGCTACACCGTCTTCTGACCGTCCCGCTGCTGGCGGCCCTGCCCCGGGAGCGGCCTGCGCGTTAGGGTGCGGCGTTGGTCGCCGGCCAGAGGAGGCAGTCATGAAGGTGGTCGTGAACTTCGACCTGTGCGAGAGCAACGCCGTCTGCATGGGCATCGCGCCCGAGGTGTTCGAGGTGCGGGACGACGACTTCCTCTACGTGCTCCAGGAGGAGCCGGGCGAGGAACTGCGCGACAAGGTCGTCGAGGCCGCCCGCCGCTGCCCCAAGCAGGCCATCGTCGTCGAGGACTGACCGTCGGCCCGGGCGGCCCGCCGCCCGTCCGGCCACGAGGAGCACGGGGGACACATGGGGACCATCGCCGTCGTCGGCGCGTCGCTCTCCGGCCTCCACGCGGCCGAGGCGCTCCGGGCCGGTGCCGCAGGGGCGCCCGGCTACGAGGGCGAGGTCGTCGTGCTCGACGCCTCGCCGACCCTGCCGCCGGACCGCCCGCCGCTGTCCAAGCAGGTCCTTGCCGGCGAGTGGGAGCTGGCCCAGGCGAAGGTGCCGCTCGCCGACCGGCTCGGGGAGCTGGACCTGGACCTCCGGCTGGGCACGACGGCCACGTGGCTCGGCCCGGACGGCGGCGACGGCCGTACGCTCGGGCTGGACGACGGCACGGAGCTGCAGGTCGAGGGCGTGGTGCTGGCCACCGGCGCCGCAGTCCGCCACCTGCCCGGCCCGCCGCTCGGCGGGGTCCATGCGATCCGCACCGGCGAGGACGCCGTGGCGCTCTGCGCCGACCTGGACGCCGGGCCGTCGCGCGTCGTGGTGGTCGGCGCCGGGTTCATCGGGGCCGAGGCCGCCGCGACGTGCCGGGGCCGCGGGCTCGAGGTGACGATGCTCGAGGCGGCGTCGACCCCCATGGTGCGGGTCCTGCCGCCCGAGGTCGGCGCCTTCGTGGCGGACCTCCACCGCGACCAGGGCGTGGACGTCCGTCTGGGGACCGGCGTGGAGCGGCTCGAGGCCGGCGCGGACGGCCGCGTGCGCGCCGTCCACCTGGCCGACGGGTCGGTGGTCGAGGCCGACGTCGTGGTGGTCGGCATCGGCGTCGTGCCGCAGACCGGCTGGCTCGAGGGCTCCGGCCTGCAGCTCGGCGACGGTGTCGTGTGCGACGGGACGATGCTCGCCGGGCCGCGCGTGGTGGCCTGCGGCGACGTCGCCCGCTGGCCCAACCCGCACTTCGGGGAGGAGATGCGGGTCGAGCACTGGGAGAACGCCGTCGAGCAGGGCGGCCACGCCGGCCGCCGGCTGCTCGACGAGCTGGCCGGCCGGCCGGGGACGCCGTTCGGGCCGGTCCCGTGGTTCTGGTCCGACCAGTACGACCGCAAGATCCAGCTGGCCGGCCGCCCCGCGGCGACCGACGAGTTCGTGCTGGTGGACGGGACCGTCGAGGAGCGCCGGTTCGCCGCCCTGTTCCGCCGCGGCGACCGCTGCACCGCCGTGCTCGGGGTGAACCGCCCCCGGCACGTGATGCAGGCCCGGATGCAGCTGGCCGAGTCGCTCGCGTGGGACGCCGTCGCCGCGCGGTTCGCCCCCACGGACTGAGGAGCACCGATGACCCTGTTCTGGACCCTGATTGCCGCCACGCTCGCCGTCGCCGTCGCCGACTGGTGGGCCGTCGCCGCCGGCCGGAAGCCGGTCGAGTACGTCCTCAAGCCGCTCACGATGGCGGTGCTGGTCGCCGCGGCGCTGGCCATGCCCGACCCGGTGTCCTCGGCCTCGCGGACCTGGTTCGTGGTGGCCCTGGCGCTCTCGCTGGTGGGCGACGTCTTCCTGATGCTCCCCGAGTCGGAGACCAACTTCATCGGCGGCCTCGGCTCGTTCCTGCTGGGCCACGTCGCCTACATCGTGGGCATCCTGGCCACGGGCGAGGTCACCACGGGCCGGCTGCTCGTGGGCGTGGCGCTGGTGCTCGTCGGCGTCGCCACCCTGGGCCGGACGATCGTCCGCGGTGCCCACCGGACCGACAAGGTCTTCGGGATCCCGGTGGCGCTCTACATCGGCGTGATCTCGACCATGGTGGCGCTGGCCATCGGCTCGGGACGCCCGGTGCTGATCGCCGGTGCGCTGCTCTTCTTCGCCTCGGACGCGTGCATCGGCTGGTCCAAGTTCGTCAAGGAGTTCCCTGGCTACCGCATGGCGATCATCACCACCTACCACCTGGGCCAGGTCGGGCTGCTGCTCGGCCTGCTCACGCACTGGAGCTGACATGGCGCTGTCCGACCTGCTCGCCCCGGCGACCGACCTCCTTCCCGGCGTCGTCGACCTCCGTCGTCGGCTGCACCTCCACCCGGAGATCGGCCTGGACCTGCCGCGCACCCAGGCGGCCGTGGTCGAGCAGCTCACGGACCTGGGCCTCGAGGTGCGCACGGGCGACCGGCTGACCTCTGTGGTGGCCGACGTCGAGGGCGGCCGTCCCGGGCCGACCGTGCTGCTGCGCGGCGACATGGACGCGCTGCCGATGCCGGAGGACACGGGGCTGGAGTTCGCCAGCCAGGTCGACGGCACCATGCACGCGTGCGGCCACGACGCGCACACTGCGATGCTCGTCGGCGCGGCCCGCCTGCTGGTGGCCGCCAAGGACCGCCTCCCCGGCCGCGTCCGGCTGATGTTCCAGCCAGGTGAGGAGGCGCCGGGTGGCGCCCCGCTCATGATCCGCGAGGGCGTGCTCGACGGGGTCGACGCGGCGTTCGCGCTGCACGTGGCCCCCAACCTCTGGTCCGGCATGGTGGCGTGGAAGGGCGGCCCGGTGATGGCCTCGGCCGACGTGTTCGTGCTGCACGTGCACGGTCGCGGGGGACATGCGTCGACCCCGCACTGGGCGGTCGACCCGGTGCCGGTGGCCTGCGAGACCGTCCTGGCGCTCCAGCAGATGGTGACGCGGACCGTCAACGTGTTCGACCCGGCCGTCGTGACCGTCGCGCAGCTCGACGCCGGGTCGACCGACAACGTCATCCCCGAGTCGGCCCGGCTGGTCGGGACGGTGCGCGCCGTCTCGGAGTCCACCCGCCACGAGGTGTGGGACCGCATCCGCCAGGTGGCCGACGGCATCGCGGCGGCGCACGGCTGCACTGCGACGGTCGAGATCGTCGAGGGCTACCCGGTGACGCACAACGACCCCGGGTTCGCGTCGTTCGCGTCAGGGGTCGCGCAGGAGCTGCTCGGCGCCGGCAGGGTGGTCGAGATGCCGGCACCGGTGATGGGGGCCGAGGACTTCTCCTACGTCCTGCAGCAGGTGCCGGGCGCCATGCTCTACCTGGGCGTGTGCCCTCCGGAGCACGAGAACCCGTTCGTGGCGCCGGCCTGCCACTCCAACCGCATGGTCCTGCACGAGGACGCCATGGCCACCGGCGTCGCCCTGCACGCCGCGGTCGCCACGGCCTACCTCGAGCGCCACACCGGCTAGAGCCCGGCGCGGACGGCCGCCGCGGTTGCCACGTTCACCCGCATGCGCTCGAGGTGCTGGTCGACCTGCTGGGCGGCCACCGGGACCGGGTGGGCGTCCAGGAACGCCGCAATGCGTTCGGCCAGGTCGGGGTCGGTCGTCCGGCGGACCCCCTCGAGCATGCGGGGCACGCTGACCGGCGCGAGCTGGTCCAGGAGCGCGGCCCAGCCGGACGCCACGGCGTCCCAGGCGCGTCCGCCCAGCACGGGGTGCCCCAGGAGCTGGCGGAGCAGGTAGGGGGCGTCCTGGCTGCGGACGTCGGTCCGGGCAATGTCGACCGTCCGCACGAACAGCGCCACGTGGTCGGTCTCGGCGAGCGCGTGCAGGTAGCGCTGCTCGTCCTGGGGCGTCGTGGCCGCCCGCCACCGCCGTTCGATCTCGGCGTGCTCCTCGACCGTGGCCGTCGAGGCGACCACGTGCAGCGCGGCGGCCTGGAGCGCCGGGTCGGTGGGGTCGTCCCAGAGCACCCGGGCCTCCTGGCGGACCTCGGGGTCGGCCCCGACGGTGCCGAGCAGGGTGACCAGCACCTCCCGGCACTCCCGGGCCGGTGCGTCGTCCGGGTCGGCCGCGACCGCGGCGGTGGCCGCGTCGAGCGCGGGCCGGGCCGCCGCGCGGACCATGTCGGCGACCGTCGCGGCATGGTCGGGCCCGGCGAGCTCGTGCAGGTCCCGGGCCATCCTGCTGAGCCGCCGCCACACGGCGGGGTCGTCCTCGTCGGCCGCGGCCCAGCCGAACAGGTCGACCAGGTCCTGGGCCTCGAGCGTGCCGGCGAGGAGCGCGGCCCAGGCGTCGTCCACCAGCGCGAACCGCTCGACGGCGGGCCGCTCCGGCCGGTCGCCGTCGGCGCCGGCGAGCGCGCGGCGGAGGGCCGAGGAGGGCTCGCAGCGGTAGAAGCCGGCGGCCCCCGTGTTGGCGACGACCCAGGCGACGTCGGCCGGCAGGGTGAGCTCGGTGTCGTCCTCGAGCAGGACCCGGAGCTCGGTGGTCCCGCCGTCGGCGGTCCCGACGGTGAGCACCATGGGCACGGGCCAGCGGCGGTCGGGGGCCGGTGTGACGCCCTCGGTCCTGCGGTTGGCGGCGCGGCGCTGGGCCAGCCGCAGGACCGGGCCGTCGGCGTCGACCTGCACCACGGGGTGGCCGCCGTGGAAGATCCACTCGTCCATGATCCGGCGCACCGGCTCCCCGGTGGCCCCCTCGAGCGCGTCCCACAGGTCGGTGGTCTCGGTGTTCCCCCAGGCGTGGCGCGCCAGGTAGGCGGCGATGCCGTCGCGGAAGGGCCCGGCCCCGACGTACTGCTCGAGCATCCGGACGACCGACGCCCCCTTCTCGTAGGTGAGGATGTCGAACATCCCCTCGGCGTCCTCGGCCGTGACGACCTCGTACTCGACGGGCCGCGTGGAGGTGAGCGCGTCGGTGTCGAACGCCGCGGTGCGCAGCAGGCCGAAGTGCGTCCAGACGTCCCACGAGGGGCGGAAGTGGTCGCTCGCCCTGATCTCCCTGAACGTGGCGAACGCCTCGTTGAGCCAGATGCCGTTCCACCAGCGCATGGTCACCAGGTCGCCGAACCACATGTGGGCCAGCTCGTGGGCCACGACGTCGGCGACCCGCTGCAGCTCGGGCCGCGTGGCCCGGTCCGGGTCGACCAGCAGCAGCACCTCGCGGAACGTGATGCACCCCAGGTTCTCCATGGCGCCGAAGGCGAAGTCCGGCACGGCCACCAGGTCGACCTTGTCGCCGGGGTAGGGGAGGCCGTAGTAGTCCTCGAAGAAGCGCAGCGCCGACTCGGCGACGTCGAGCGAGAACTCGCACAGGTGGGCCTGCCCCGGCAGGTGCACCACGCGCAGCGGCACCGGTCCGGCGGCGCAGTCGACGGTCCGGACCGGGGTCGCCTCGAAGGGGCCGACGACGAGCGCCACCAGGTAGGTGGACATGACCACGGTGTCGGCGAAGCACACGCGGGCCCGGCCGTCCCCGGCGGGGGTGCGGGAGACCTCCGCGGCGTTGGACACGGCGACCTGGTCGTCGTCCACGACCACGGTGATCCCGAACGAGGCCTTGAACTCGGGCTCGTCGAAGCAGGGGAGGGCGCGCCGGGCGTGCGTCGCCTCGAACTGGGTGACGGCGAGCGTGTGCTCGACGCCGTCGAGCACGGCGGTGGACCGGTAGAGGCCCGTCAGGTGCTCGCCGAGCGGTGCCGCGAACGTCACGTGGAGGTCGAGCGGCCCGGGCGACAGGGGCGACCCCGGCACGAGCCGGAGCTGCTCGAGGTCCTCGAGCAGCTCGACGTCGACGTCGGTGCGGACGCCGTTGCGCTCGAGCCAGGCCGCCGTGATGTCGAGCCCCAGGGAGTGGAGGACCACGGCGTCGCAGGTCTCGACGACGTCGGCCTCGACCGTGACGGTCCCGGTGAACGTCGCCGCCGCGGTGTCGACGTCCCACTCGACCTCGTAGCGGTGCGGCAGGACGGTGCGGGGCAGGCGGTGGTCGGCGGTGTGGGTCACGACCGGAGCGTACCGACCGCCGGGCGGCGGCCGGTCAGGACCGGGGGTCGTCGGTGCCGGTGTCGCGGTCGGTGCTCGCGCCGGCGTCGGCGTCCGTGGCCCCCAGGCCGTGGCGCTCCTCGATGTCGGCCCGGGCGTCGATCCCCATGACCATCATGCGGACCTCGGACGCGGCGCGGGGCCGGCCGAACAGGTAGCCCTGCGCGAAGTCGCACCCCATGGCCGTCAGGTGCGTCAGCTGCGCCTCGGTCTCGACGCCCTCGGCGACGACGGCGATGCCGAGCGACCGGGCCAGGCCGATGACGGTGCTGATGATGACCTCGTCCTCGTGCTCGATCCCGAGCCCGTCCACGAAGGAGCGGTCGATCTTGAGCAGCCCGACCGGGAACTGGCGCAGGTACCGCAGCGACGAGTACCCGGTCCCGAAGTCGTCGACGGCGAGGCGGACGCCCATCTCGCCCAGGCGGGCCAGCGTGGGGCTCGAGGCCGCCTCCTCCATCATCACGCTCTCGGTGATCTCCAGGTAGAGCTGCTCGTTGCGCAGCCCCGAGGCGTCGAGGGCCGCCTGCACGGCGCCGGCCAGGCTGGGGTCGTTGAACTGTCGGGCCGACACGTTCACCGACAACGACATGTTGGCCATCGAGGGCTCGACCCGGCCCCACTCGGCCACCTGCCGGCAGGCCTCGCGGAGCACGAAGTTGTCGATCTCGGTGATGACGCCGGTCTCCTCGGCGACGGGGATGAACTCGTCGGGGCGGACCATGCCGCGGGTCGGGTGCTCCCAGCGGACCAGCGCCTCGACGCCCACGACCCGGCGGTCGAGGAGCCGCACCGACGGCTGGTAGTGGACGGCGAACTGCTCCTCGTCGATGGCCCGTCGCAGGTCCGACTCGGCGCTGGCCCGGCGCCGGGCGGACTCGCGGAGCGCCTGGTCGAACAGCTCGAACCGGCCCCGGCCGCGCTGCTTGGCGCGGTACATGGCCAGGTCGGCGCTGGACAGTGCCGCCTCGGCGTCGTCGGTCGGGGCGGCCTCGGCGACGCCCACGCTGATCGACGGCGAGAGCGTGAGGTTGCCGACCTCCATCGGGTCGGCCAGCTCGGCGACCAGCCGCTGGGCGAGCTGGCGGCCCTCGGCCAGACCGCGGCCGTCCACGATCAGCACGAACTCGTCGCCGGCCAGGCGGCCCACCAGGTCCTGGTCCCGGACGTGGTGCCGCAGCCGCTCGGCGACGCCCTTGAGCAGCTCGTCGCCCACCGCGTGCCCGTGCGCGTCGTTGACCTGCTTGAAGCGGTCGACGTCCACGAACAGCACGGTGACGGGGTGGGGCACGGGGGAGTGGCGGGAGGCGTCGAGCAGCCGGTTGAGCTCCTGGGTGACCCGGTGGCGGTTGGCCAGGCCGGTCAGGGCGTCGTGGGTGGCCTGGTGCACGGCCTCGGCGAGGGCGAGCCGGATGGCCTCCATGGCGCTGGCGTCGTTGAGCGCGAGCGAGGCGTGGTCGGCGAAGGTGGTGGCGATCTCGACGGCCTCGGTGTCGAACCGCCCGCCGTCGCTCGCCGCCTGCACCACGAGGGCGCCGACCGGCGCACCGTTGCGGTGGACGGGTGCGGCGAGGACCGAGATGGTGGCGCCCGGGCCGCCCCCGGCCGTCCCCGGGATGGGCGGCGTGTCGGACTCGACCACGACGACCCCGTTGGTGGTCACGGCCAGGCGGGCGGGGTGGTCGCGGTCCACGATCTCGTGGTGCAGGTCGTCGACCGTGCCGTCGCCCGCGACGCAGA
>CAIYXG010000283.1 GCA_903930035.1 uncultured Actinomycetes bacterium
CGCTCGAGGACCTGCGCGACCGGCCGGTCGTGCTCGTCTTCTACCCGAACGACAACTCGCCGCTGTGCCGCCGCCAGCTGGCGGAGTACACGGCCGGCATCGGCTCGTTCGACCAGCTCGACGCGCAGGTCCTGGGCCTGAGCCCGTGGTCGGTGGCGTCCCACGCCAAGTTCGCCAGCCGCTCGGGCGGGTTCGGGTTCCCCCTGCTCTCGGACCCGGCGAAGGACGTGGCCCGGTCCTACGGGGTGCTCGGCCTGCTCGACCTGTACCGGCGGTGCACGTTCGTGGTCGACGCCGACGGCGTCGTGCGGTACGCCCACCGGTACCTGGGCGGCGGGTTCGGGTTCCGGCCCGTGGACGAGCTCGTGGCCGCGGTCGCCGCCGCCACGGTGCCCGCCCCGCCGGAGGAGTGACGGGGCCGGTGCGACCCACGTCGCGCCACCGGTCGCTCGACGGCCTCCGGGCGCTCGCGCTGGGCCTGGTGCTGGCCTACCACCTGGGCGTGCCCGGGTTCGGCGGCGGGTTCGTCGGCGTCGACCTGTTCTTCGTCCTGTCCGGGTACCTCATCACCTCGCTCCTGGTCGACGAGCACGACCGCACAGGCAGCGTCTCGCTCCGGGCGTTCTGGGCGCGCCGCGTCCGTCGGCTCTGGCCGCTGTCGTGGATCACGCTCTGCCTGGTGGCGGTCGCGGGCCTGGCCGGGGTGTGGGGCGCCGACCAGCGGGCCACGCTCCCCGGGCAGACCGCCGCCGCCACTGCGCAGGTCGCCAACTGGTGGCAGATGCTGCACGGCGGCTACGTCGACCGCTTCTCGGCCCCCTCGCCGCTGCGCCACATGTGGTCGCTCTCGGTGGAGGAGCAGTTCTACGTCGTGTGGCCGCTCCTGGTGGTGGGCGCCCTGTTCCTGGCGGCCCGTCTGGGCCGGCGGGCCGGCCGGGCGGTCCCCTGGCTCCTGGTCGGGGTCCTCTCGGCCGGGTCGGTGGCGCTCGGGTTCGTCGTCACCCCGGCGCACGCCTACCTGTCGACCGCGACGCGCGCCGTGGCGCTGCTCGCCGGCGCCGCACTGGCGCTGGCCTGGGCCCGCCACCCGCTCGACGGCCCGGGGGTGCGGGCGGCGTTCGGGACGCGCCGGACCCGCTGGCTCCTCGGTGCTGCCGGCGCGGCGGGCGCCGTGGTGCTGGCCGTGGTCACGGTGGTGGCCCGTCCCGAGGACCCCTGGCTCGGCCGGGGCGGGTTCGCGCTGGTCGCGGTGGCGTGCACGGCCCTGCTGGCCGCGGTCGTCGGCGGGCCGTTCGAGCTGCGCGACATGCTCGCGCTGTCGCCGTTCGTCTGGGTGGGGGAGCGGTCCTACGCCGTATACCTCCTGCACTGGCCGGTCATCGTGGCGCTCGGCCCGTCGGTCCCGCTGTGGCTGCGGACGGTCGTGGTGCTCGGCGTGTCGTTCGCCGGGGCCGAGCTCCTCCGACGTCTGGTGGAGGTGCCGGTGCAGGTGCGGCGGGTGCCCGCCCGCGTGCTGTCGGCGGGCGGCACCGTCCTGGCGGCGGTCACCGTGGTGGCGCTGGTCGTGGCCGCACCGTCGGGACCCACCCCCAACGAGCAGGTCGCCGAGTC
>CAIYXG010000284.1 GCA_903930035.1 uncultured Actinomycetes bacterium
CGTCGCCGGCCGCGAGGGCAACGACACCCCCCGGCTGCAGGCGGTCCACCGCGCCATGCGCCACGGCGGTCGCGTCCACCTGCTCGGCCAGCGCAGCGACGTGCCGGAGCTGCTGGCCTCCGCAGCGGTGGTCGTCTGCTGCTCGCGGCGCGAGGGCGCGGCGGGTGCGCTGATCGAGACCATGGCCGCCGGCGTCCCGGTGGTGACGGTCGAGCTCGACGGGCTGGAGGGGGTCGTGGTCGACGACCTCAACGGGCTGGTCGTCGCCCGGGACCGCCTCGGGGCCGGGCTCGAGCGGGTCCTGGGCGACCCGGAGCTGGCGGCCCGGCTCGGTGCGGGCGGGCGCACGTTCTACGAGGAGCACTACAGCCTGGACGCGGCGGCGGCCCGGCTGGCCGACACCTACGCGTGGGCAGCACTACCCCGTGGGAACGCCACCGCGCGCCCCTAGGCTGCGACGGTGCCGTTCACTGCTGAGGACCGCGGACCGATCCGCGTGCTGTGGCTGGCCAAGGGGCTCGGTCCGGGCGGGATGGAGCGGCTGCTGGTCCACCACGCGCGCTTCGCCGACCGCGACCGCTTCCACTACACCGCCGCCTACCTGGTCGACCGGCCCAACTCGGTCGTGCCCGAGCTCGCGGCCCTCGGTGTGGAGTGCCACCAGCTCGGCACCGGCTCGAACGCCGACCCCCGGTGGCTGGCGCAGCTGCGCCGGCTGGTGAAGGACGAGCAGGTCGACGTCGTGCACGCCCACTCGCCCCTGCCCGCCGCGATGGCGCGCCCGGTGCTGCGGGCCATGCCCCACCGGCCGGCGCTCGTCTACACCGAGCACAACTCCTGGGACTGCTACGGGCTGCCGACGCGCCTCGCCAACGCCGGCACCTACCTGATGGACGACCTGCACGTCGCCGTCTCGACCGAGGCCGTCGGGTCGGTGCCCGCGGCCCTGCGCGGCGGCCTGGCGCCGATGGTGCACGGGATCGACCTCGACGCCGTGCGGGTCCACCGCGACCGCCGCGACGCCGTGCGCGCCGACCTGGGGGCCGGGCCGGACGACGTCGTGCTCACGGTCGTCGCCAACCTGCGGACCGAGAAGGCCTACGACGTGCTGCTGCCCGCCGTGCGCCAGGTCCTCGACGCGGACCCGCGGGCGCTGTTCCTGTCGGTCGGCCAGGGTCCGCTGGCCGACGAGATGGCGGGCGTCCACCGCCAGCTGGGCCTGGGGGACCGCTTCCGCTTCCTGGGGTTCCGCAGCGACGTGCCCGACCTGCTCGCCGCGTCGGACGTCTTCACGCTCAGCAGCCGCCACGAGGGCCTGCCGGTCAGCCTGATGGAGGCGGCGGCGCTCGGGCTCCCGACCGTGGCCACCCGCGTCGGCGGTCTTGGCGACGTGCTGACCGACGAGGTCGACGCCCTCGTGGTGCCGCCCGAGCAGCCGGACGCGCTCGCGGCCGCCTACCTGCGCGTGGTGGGCGACCCCGACCTGCGGGCACGGCTCTCGCAGGGCGCCGACGCCCTGGCCGGGCGCTTCGACGCCCGGGCCGTCACCGCCCGCTGGGAGGCGCTCTACGCCGGGGCGGTCCGCTGATGTGCGGGTTCGCCGGCCTGCTGGACCCGCGCCGGGCCCGCGGGGCCGACCACACCGTGGCGGTCCTCACGGCCATGTCGGTGCCGATGGTGCCGCGCGGCCCCGACGCCGACGGCGTGTGGACGGACCCTGAGCTCGGTGTCGGGCTGGTCCACCGCCGCCTGTCCATCCTGGACCTGAGCCCGCAGGGTGCCCAGCCCATGCACTCGGCCGACGGCCGGTGGGTCGTGTCCTACAACGGCGAGATCTACAACCACCTGGAGCTCGCCGCCGACCTGCGGGGCCTGGGCGTGGAGTTCCGTGGGCACTCCGACACGGAGATCTTCCTGGAGGCCGTGTCGCACTGGGGCCTGGCCGCGACCCTGGACCGGATCGACGGCATGTACGCGCTGGCGCTGTGGGACCGGCGCGAGCACACGCTCACGCTCGTGCGCGACCGGATGGGGGAGAAGCCGCTCTACTACGGGGCCCTCGGTACCGGCGAGGTCGTGTTCGGGTCCTCGCTCGACGCGCTCCGGGCCCACCCGGACTTCGACCGGCCCGTCGACCGTGACGCGCTCGCCCTCTACTTCCGGCACAAGTACGTCCCGGCGCCGTACTCGATCTTCGCGGGGATCAAGAAGCTCGACCCGGGCTGCACGGTCACGGTCGGGGCCGACGGGAAGGTCGGCCCGGCGGTGCCCTACTGGTCGGTGTTCGACGTGGCCGCCCGGGGCCGGACCTGGCACGGTTCGCCCGCCGAGGCCGTCGACCACCTCGAGGACCTGCTGCGCACCTCGGTGCGCCGCCGGATGATCGCCGACGTGCCGGTCGGTGCGTTCCTGTCCGGCGGCGTCGACAGCTCGACCGTCGTGGCCGTCGCCCAGCAGGAGTCCTCCGGCCCGGTGCGCACCTTCACCATCGGCTCGACCAACGCCGACTTCGACGAGTCCTCGGACGCCCGGGCCGTGGCCGACCACCTGGGGTGCGACCACACCGAGCTGGTGGTGACCGGCCAGGACGCGCTGGCGGTCGTGGACCAGCTCGGTGCCATCTACGACGAGCCGTTCGGCGACTCGTCGCAGATCCCGACCCGCCTGGTCAGCGAGCTGGCCCGGTCGCAGGTCACCGTGGCGCTGTCGGGCGACGCCGGCGACGAGCTCTTCGGCGGCTACAACCGCTACGTCTGGGTCCCGGCCATCTGGGACCGGATCGGCCGCGTGCCCGTCGGCCTCCGGCGGGCCGGGGCCCGCGCCGGCCGCCTGGTGCCGCCGTCGTGGTGGGACCGGGCCGCCGGGGTCCTGCCCCGCCAGCGCCGGCCCCAGCAGCTCGGGCTCAAGGTCTCCAAGGTGCTCGACGTGGCCGACGCCGCCACGGCCGAGGCGGTCTTCGCCCGGCTGGTGAGCCACTGGGACGACCCGGACTCGCTCGTCCGCGGCGGGCGAGAGCCGCGGACCTCCCACAACGACCCCGCCCAGCAGCCCGACGCGGCCGACATCGTCGAGCTGATGATGCTCGTCGACGCAGTGACCTACCTGCCGGACGACATCCTCGCCAAGGTCGACCGTGCCGCGATGTCGGTCAGCCTGGAGACGCGCATCCCGCTGCTCGACCGCGACATCGTCGAGTTCGCCGTCGGGCTGCCGCCGGACCTCTACATCCGTGACGGGAGGACCAAGTGGCTGCTGCGCCAGGTGCTCTCCCGCCACGTGCCCGACGAGCTGATCGACCGGCCCAAGGCCGGGTTCGGCCTGCCGATCGACGAGTGGCTCCGCGGCCCGCTCAAGGACTGGGCGCTGGACCACCTGCGCGGGCCCGAGTGCGCCGAGTTCCTCGACGCCGCGCTCGTGGAGCGGGCCTGGGCGGACCACCAGTCCGGCCGGCGCAACATGGCCTACGAGCTGTGGGACGTGCTGATGTTCTCGGTCTGGTGCCGCACGCGCGGCATCAGCGCCTGAGCCGGTCCCGCAGCGACGCCGCGTGCCACTTGGCGCGCCGGCCCAGACCGACGACCGCGCTGCCGGCGCGGACCGGCAGCCCCGGCCCGGGCCCGGCGTCGGGCACCACCTGCGTCAGGCGGTCGGGCGTCCGGACGAACCGCCAGCCGGGGGGCGGCTGGGGCTCGGGCCGCCCGGTGGCGACGTTCACGAGCGGGTCCCGCACCGCGTAGCGGCCCTCGGCGCGGCGGGACCGCTGCGGGGTGACGTACACGCACCCGGCCCCGAAGAAGTGCGTCACCTGGGACCACCGGGTGGCGCCGGCGCGGTCGACGGGCGCGCCGCCGTGGACCAGGTCGGACGCCCACACGACGGCCGTGCCCTGCGCGACGGCCAGCCGCCGGCCGGGGAGGTCGGCGACCTGGCGGGCCACCACGTCCTCGTAGCCGGTCCGGTCGAAGGCACCGCGGTCGTCACCGGGGGCCAGCCCCAGGTCCTCGGGGTAGGACGGCGCCACGCGGTGCGAGCCGGGGTGCACGACGAGCGGCCCCTGGTCGTCCCCGACGTCCTCGAGCGCCACCCAGACCCCGCACGTGTACCCGGCAGGGAGCGTGTCGAAGTGGATGGCGTCGGCGTGCGCGCGCTGTTCGGTGCCGCGCCGGAAGGAGAGTGTCTGGAACGGGACGGCCGGCCGCCCCAGCAGGAACGTGACCAGGTCGGCGGTGGCCGGGTCGGTGGCCAGGGCCCGCACGCCCGGCCGCCACCGCCAGGCGTCGATGACGCGCTCGGTGGCCGGTCCCCGGCGTGCGTACTCGGCCTGGGCGGCGGCGCGGGCGGCCAGCACCGTGGTGCCGGGCACCAGGCCGGGCACCACCACGTACCCGTCGGCGTGGAAGGCGTCGGCCAGCTCCTGGTGCGCCGCCGGGGCCGACGTGTAGCGGGGGTCGTCGCGGTAGCCGGGCTCCAGGACCCACGGGCCGGAACCCATCGGCGCCGGGCCTAGCCGTCGGCGGTGGCCGCGGTCGGCGAGGGCTCCGGCGCGCCGGAGTGGATCATGGCGGCCACGAACGGCTGGCGGCCCGCCACCTCCTCGAGGGTGCCGTCGTCCACGACCTGGCCGGCCTCCATGTAGATGACCCGCCCGCAGTGGTGGAGCAGGTCCGGCCGGTGGGTCACGACCACCACGAGGTGCTCCTCCATGGCCCCGGTGATGATGTCGGCCACCAGGTCGGAGTTGGTCTTGTCGAGCGCGCTGGTGGGCTCGTCGAGCAGCCAGACGTCGGGCTGGTTGACCATGAGCCGGGCCAGCCCCAGCCGCTGCAGCTCGCCGCCGGAGAAGCCCTCGCCGTCGCGGCCCATGGCCGTGTCGAGTCCCTTGCCGAACCCCTCCACGGTCTCGGTCAGCCGCACCGCGTCCAGGGCCCGAAACACGTCCTCGTCCGTGGCGTCGACGCCGTCGCGGACGATGTTGGAGCGCAGCGAGGTGTGGAGCAGCTTGGGGTCCTGCGGGAGCATGCCGACGACGTGGCCCAGCTCCGGGCCGGGGATCACGTTGAGCGGCACACCGCTCGCCGAGACCGTGCCCCCGCGGGGCTCGAGCAGTCCGGCGAGCGCGGCCGTGGTCGTGGACTTGCCGCTGCCGGACGGGCCGATCAGCGCCACGCCGCCCGGCCCGCTCAGGTGCAGGTTGAGGTCGCGCACGATGAGGTCGTTGCCGTGCGAGAGGTCGACGTGCTCGGCGTGGAGCTCCACCGGGGCCGCCGGCACCTCGTCGCCCGTCTGCCGGCGGTGGCGGCGCAGCATCATGATCACCGAGGCCACCCGGTCCAGGTACGGGCGGGTGTCGTTGTACTGCTGGTAGTTGACCTGGGCGGTCTGCGCCGCCGTGAGCGCACGGATGAGGAGCAGGGCCGACGTGGCGAGCTTCTGGATGGCGTCGGGACCGCCGCCGGAGTACTTGGCCAGGATCCCGATGGCCAGCGCCACCAGCAGCGTCCCGGCCTGGTAGACGGGGCCCACGAGGCCGGCGAGCGTGGACGACTGCGCCCGCAGGTGCCGCAGCCGCTCGATCTCGTTCCGCAGGTAGCTGACGATCTCCTCCCACCGGTTCAGCAGGTGGAGCTCACGGTTGGCGGCCGCCATCTCGCCGATCTGGCCGCCGATGTCGATCGACTGCCCGGAGATCTTGCGGTGCATGATCCGGGTCCGCTTGGACAGCATCCGGAGGGCCAGCACCAGCCCGCCGCCGGCGACCACTGCGATGAGCGACACCTGCCAGGACGCCAGGAACGCGACCGCCATGTAGATGAGCGTGCGCACCGAGTTGTTGATGAGGCCGGCAAGACCGGCAATGCCGCTCGAGGCCCGGGTGATCTGCTCGGTGACCACGCCGAGCTTGGCGCCGGAGTACTCCGCCTGGGTCGCAAAGTCGGCGTCCCGGAAGTCGTGGATCAGGTCGAGGCGCCGGTCGGCGTCCCAGCGTGCCGTGATGTGCTCGCGGATCACGAACACGACGGCGCTGAGCAGGAACGAGACCACGATCAGCGCCAGGATCACCCACGGGTTGGCGAACTTGTTGGCGATCCCGGCGGCAGAGTCCGGCACGTCCGTGAGCCCGCTGGCCAGCAGCACGGCCAGCCCGCCCATGGACGCGGCGTCGGTGAACGCCGCGACGGTCGCCACGACGCCCACGCCGACGATCGACCAGCGGAGCGGCTTGAGGCCCAGGTCCTCGTCGGCCTCGGCCGACAGGTCCACGTGGCCCTCGCCCGGCTTCTCGTTCTCGATCACCTGGTTGGCAGCGGTCATCGGGGATCAGGCTAGGCCGACGGCCCCGGAGTCCCACCGGACCCGTGTGGGTGGTTCCACCCGCCGCGGACGGTTTTTGGCGGTCGCGCCCTAGATTCTCCCCATGGCTGTCCGCGCCCAGGGGGCGACGACGGGTCGGGGGACCAGTGCCGACGACGTGCCGCTGATCGTCGGCGGCGTGGGTCTGCTGCTGGTGCTCGTGCTCGGCACCGCGCTCACCATCGACATGGTCAACCTCGACGTGTGGACCGCGGTGTTCACGGGGGTCGTCCTCCTGGTGGTCTCGGTCCCGGTCTTCAACTGGCTGGGCAAGCGCAACGAGTGGCCCCGGATGGCGGCGTGGCTGGCGCTGGCGCTGGTCGTGAAGTTCCTGTTCTCCCTGATCCGGTACTTCGTGATCTTCCGGGTCTACAAGGGGGAGGGCGACGCCGGCATCTACGTCGAGGCTGCCGCCGAGCTGGCCAAGCGGATCCGGCTGGGCCTCCCGCTGCACCCGCTCGACCACCGGATCAACAGCTTCCCCGTCGCCTCGCAGTACATGGGCGACATCACGGGGATCCTCTTCTACCTGACCGGCGCCTCCAAGTACGCGACGTTCATGATCTACGGCTGGTTCTGCTTCATCGGCCAGCTGCTGGCCTGCCAGGCCCTGAAGATCGCGGTCCCGGAGGCCCGGTTCCGCCGGTACGTCCTGCTCGTCCTGTTCCTGCCGTCGCTCCTGTTCTGGCCGTCGTCGGCCGGCAAGGAGGCGGTGATGGTCCTGTGCTTCGGGATGTTCGCGCTCGGCGCCGCGATGCTCCTGGGACCCCGGACCAACCTGTGGGGGTTCCTGCCGTTCCTGGCCGGCTGCTGGGCCGCGTTCCTCATCCGGCCACACATCGCCGTCATGGCCATCGCCGCCCTCGCTGCGGCGTTCGGCGTCGGCGCGGTGCTGGGCAAGGGCGGCCCGGCCCAGGGCAAGCAGAAGTCGTCCTCACGGGCCGTGCGGGTCGTGGGGCTCGTCCTCATGGTCGGGATCTTCTTCGGGGCCTCCAGCCAGCTCGGCAAGCTGCTCGGCGGCGACGACACCACCGGCGGCGGCGGGGAGTCGGCCACCGAGCTGCTCGAGAAGACCGCAGAGCAGTCGTCGATCGGCAACTCGGCGTTCACCCCGCCGATGGTCAACAACCCGGTCAAGGTGCCGTGGGGCGTCGCGTCGGTGCTGTTCCGTCCCTTCCCGTGGGAGGCCAACGGCGGCAGTCTCATCGCTGCGGCGGAGAGCGCGCTCCTCGGCGCGCTGTTCGTACTGTCGGCCGGCCGCCTGCTGACGCTCTGGACGCTGCTCCGCCGGAGGTCCTACCTGGTCTTCGTGATGGCCTTCGCGATCGAGTTTGCGATCGGCTTCTCGTACATCGGGAACTTCGGGATCCTGGCCCGGCAGCGGGTGATGATGCTCCCGGCCGTCCTGGTGCTGCTGGCGCTGCCGACGCGCAAGGAGCTCGCCGAGTACGACGCCGAGCACGGAGGGGCAGAACTACCCGGCCCGGGCCGTTCTCGGCAGCGCGCCGGTAGCCTCAGCACCGCGAGTACCCACCGACTCCTGGAAGTGAACCCGACGCGATGACCAAGGTTCGAGCCGTTCTGATCCGACGCTGGCCCATCGTGGTCGTGGCCCTGGTGCTGGGCGCCGCGGCAGGGTTCGTCAGCGCCTACCGCAGCCAGAACACGGTCAAGACGGTGCAGTACCGGGCCCAGCAGGTGGTGGTGTCGAACCGCTCCGCCGACGGCACCGACGGCAACGTCAAGCAGGACGCGCTCCGCATGACCCGCGGCAAGGTGCTCGACGAGGCGGCGAAGACGCTCAACGTCACCGACAAGACCGACCTGGCGGGCGACATCGAGGTCCAGACCCAGTCGGTCGAGGGCTCGATGACCATCTACACCTTCGCCCCCTCGGCCGCCGAGGCCGGCAAGCGGGTCGACGCCTTCGTGAAGGCGTTCCTCAACGTGGTGA
>CAIYXG010000285.1 GCA_903930035.1 uncultured Actinomycetes bacterium
GGTCGGCTGGATCGCGTCGTCCTTGGGCTGGAGCCGCACCCGGTCCGTGGTGGTCGGCGCCGTGGCATGGAGCTACCCGGTGGCGTGGGTGTACTTCGGGAGCCGCGAGACCCTCTACTTCATCCCCGCCGTGACGGCCGGGCTGGTGGCGCTGCTGCTGGTGCTGCGCAGCGAGCGGGTCCGTCAGCCGGACGCGCCGTTCTGCGAGCCGCGCCGCTCGCTCTGGCTGCTGGCGGGTGCGGGCCTCGCCGCTGGGCTCGGGGTCTGGATCAACCCCGGCTCGCTCTACCTGACGCTGCCCACGTTCCTCTGGCTCGGCTACACGTCGGCCCGCCGGGCCGCCCGCATGGAGGGTCCGGCGGCAGCCCGCGCCCGGAGCCTGTTCCGTCCGGTCTGGCCGGTCCTTGCCGGCGGGCTGGTCGGCGCGTTCCCGTGGTGGTTCCTCACCCTGTTCGGCACCGGACGTCCGGACAACTACGCCACCCGCGCCGTCGTCCCGGCACTCCGACGCCTGCGGCTGTTCGGCACGCAGCAGTTCGCAGGGCTCACCGGCTTCAAGCCGCCGTTCGGCACGGTCGTCGACGCCGCCCCGTGGCTGTTCGGCCGCCCGGCGCAGGTCCTCTACGTCGTGGCCGTCGTGTTCCTGGTGGTCCAGGCCGTGCGCCCGGGCCGGCAGCGGCTCGAGGGGGTCCTCGGGGTGGTGCTCGCCACTGCGCCGCTCGTCTACCTGATGGTCTCGGCCAAGGCGGGCCCGGTGTACATCAACCTCCGGTACGTGGTCTTCGTCTACCCGGTGCTGCCGCTGCTCGTCGGCGCCAAGTGGCGGCGCGACCTGGTGGCGGTCCTCCTGCTCGGCGCGCTGCCCGTGCTCTCCTACGTGGGCATGGTGCGCACCGAGGTGACCCCGGTGGCACCGGTCGACGCCACTGCCCGGCTGCTGCAGTCCCGCGGGGCGCGCTGCGTGATCAGCGACTACTGGGCCGGAGGGAACCGGCTCGCCTTCCGCCTAGGCGGCACCGTGCCGGTCGTGTCGCTCTACGCGAACCGCAACCCGATCTACGTGCAGCGGGCCAAGAACCTGGGCAACTGTCCGTGGGTCTACTTCCAGGGGCAGCCGACGGCGACGGCGTTCGAGGCGTACCTGGACGCCAACGGCATCGGGTTCGAGAAGCGGCTCGAGGACGACGGGCTCGTCGTGTACTTCCCCGAGCGCCGCGTCTGGTTCACCGACGTCCCCATGGCGGCCCGCACCGGCTGAAGTCCGCGGTCCGGCCCTACGGAGCGGCCAGACTTTCCGGACCGGCACGCCGGGGACCACGACCATGACGCCGCTCGACGACTACCTCCGCAACCGACGCATGTCGCGCGTCGGCGGCCTGATCCCGTCGGGCTCGCGCGTGCTGGACGTGGGCTGCCGCGACGGCCACCTGTTCCAGTACCTGGGCGACCGGCTCGGTGAGGGTGTGGGCATCGACCCCGAGCCGCTCGCCGGCCACGACGGCGAGCGCTACCGGCTGCTCACGGGCTGGTTCCCCCAGGACCTGCCGGACGACGTCGGCACCTTCGACGTCATCACCCTGGTGGCCGTGCTCGAGCACCTCCAGCCCGACGCACAGACGCAGCTGGTCGAGGACTGCCGCCGCCTGCTGCGCCCCGGCGGCCGCGTGGTGCTGACCGTCCCCTCCAAAGAGGTCGACACGATCCTGTCGGTCCTGATGAAGGTGCGCCTGGTGGCCGACGACTCGGTCGACCAGCACTGGGGGTTCGACGCCAGACGGCTGACCGTGCCGCTGTTCGAGCAGGCGGGCTTCACCACGCTGGTGCACTCGACGTTCCAGCTGGGGCTGAACAACCTGTTCTGCTTCCAGGCCCCGTGACGGCGCCCCGGCCCGCCCCGTCGGCGGCTGCACAGACCCCCGGCGGGTCGTCGGCCCGCTGATAGTTTGACGGCCTCGGCCCTCCGGAAGGTAGTTCGTGTCAAGTCCCGCAACCGTCTGGTCCTACCGGACGCTCATCGCCAACCTGGCCCAGCGCGAGCTGAAGTCCCGGTACAAGAAGAGCTTCCTGGGCTGGGCGTGGTCGCTCATCAACCCGGCCACCACGCTGGCGATCTACTCGGTCGTCTTCGGCGTGTTCTTCGGCTCGGAGGCGCCGGTCGCCGGGAACGGACGGACCACCGCCTTCGCGCTCTACCTGTTCTGCGGCCTGGTCACCTGGAACTTCTTCTCCGGCACCGTCAACACCTCGATCTCGTCGTTCACCACCTCGGGCCCGCTCCTGACCCGGACGTACTTCCCGCCCGAGTGCCCGGTCGTGGCCGGCATGGCCACCGTGGCCATCCAGGCGTGCCTGGAGCTGGTGATCCTCCTGGGCTTCCTGGTCGCGGTCGGCAACGTCGCGTGGACCGTGGTGTTCATCGTGCCGGTGTTCCTGCTGCTGGCCTGCTTCGCCTTCGGCATCGGCCTGGTGCTCGGGCTCGGCAACATCCGCTACCGGGACGTCAACTACCTGGTCGGGATCGGCATGCAGGTGGTCTTCTACCTGACCCCGATCGTCTACTCGCTCG
This sequence comes from uncultured Actinomycetes bacterium, assembly GCA_903930035.1. GTDB lineage: Bacteria > Actinomycetota > Acidimicrobiia > Acidimicrobiales > Microtrichaceae > CAJANQ01. Next base: position 2,567 of record CAIYXG010000285.1, read on the forward strand.
ACAACCCGTCGGTGGCCGAGCACACGGCGGTCGTCCGGATCCTCCGTCTCAACCCCATGACGACGTTCGTCAACGCCGTCCGACGGCCGCTGTGGGAGCTGGTCCCGCCGACCGCGGTGGAGTGGGGCGTCATGTCCCTGTGGGCGACGGTGAGCCTGGTCGGTGGCTGGCTGATCTTCTCCCGCTACGCCCCGCGAGTGATCGAGGAGCTGTGAGATGAGTGCCATCGTCGTGGACGGCGTGTCCAAGCGGTTCCGGCTGCAGACCGACAAGGCGCACTCCGTCAAGGAGCTCGTCACCCGCCGCGACCGCAGTGCCGACGAGCAGCACTTCTGGGCGCTCAAGGACGTCTCGCTCGAGATCCCCGAGGGCTCGATGTACGCGCTCGTGGGGCACAACGGGTCGGGCA
>CAIYXG010000286.1 GCA_903930035.1 uncultured Actinomycetes bacterium
CCCATCTCCGCCGGCCCTCGTCCCGGCCGCCGGGCCGCCCGCAGCGCCGCGGAGTGGGTGCTGGTGGTCGTGGGCGCCGTGGTGGCGGCCCTCCTGGTCAAGACCTTCCTGTTCCAGGCGTTCCGGATCCCGAGCGAGTCCATGGTGCCCACCCTCCTGGTGGGGGACCGGGTGCTGGTCAACAAGCTCTCCTACCGCCTGCACGAGGTGCACCGTGGCGACGTCGTGGTCTTCTCCCGGCCGGACCAGCTCGAGGACCCCTCGGGCACCGAGCCGGAGGACCTCATCAAGCGGGTCGTGGCCGTCGCCGGCGACACGGTCGTCGCCCGGGACGGGGTCCTCTACGTCAACAACCAGCCGTTGGTGGAGCCCTACGTGCAGGAGGGGACGGGGACCTTCCGCCTCGACGAGGCCGTCACCGTGCCGGAGGGCCAGGTGTTCGTGATGGGGGACAACCGCGAGAACTCCCAGGACAGCCGCTACTTCGGGCCGATCCCCACCGAGAGCATCATCGGCCGCGCCTTCGTGCGGATGTTCCCCTTCAGCAGGTTCGGCTCGCTCTAGCCGTCGCCGCCGGCGCCCAGCGCGTCGACCGCGTCCACCAGCCGGTCGACGTGGTCGCTGAACACGCCGTCGCAGCCGGCCTGGAGCAGGGCCGTCACGACCCGCACGTGCTGTGCGTCCCAGCCGAACGCGCACCGCCCGAACCGGTGGAACAGCGCGACCAGCCCGGGCGACCACTCGCCGTGGTGCAGGTTGACGGCGTCGACCCCGGCGTCGCGGAGCTGGGCGGCGCGGCGCTCGGGACCGTCCTTCATCCCGGCGAGCCGGGTGGAGTTGACGAGCCGGACCCCGGCCCGCGCGGCGCGCCAGCCCGCCAGGAGCTCGACGTCCGGGTGGCACAGCCACAGCCGCCCCTCCGCCCCGCGCGAGGCCGCCACGTCGGCGACGGCCTCGAAGGCGGCGGGGTCCTTGACGTCGAGCGAGAGCTCGAACGCGGTCCCCACGTGGTCGTAGAGCTCGGCGAGCGTCGGGATGTGCGCGGGCAGGTCCGCCCGGTCGACCTGGGAGATCGGCCGCTTGCGGAACGGGCCGCCGACCACGCCGTCGTGGTCCAGCACGGCGACGCCGTCGGCGGTGAGCCACACGTCGCTCTCCAGCCCGGTCGCCCCCAGCCGCAGGCCGAGGGTGAACGCCTCGAGGGTGTTCTCCGGGGCGTGGGCCCGGGCCCCGCGGTGCGCGAAGAGCACGGGGTCCGGCAGCAGGGGCGGGTACGACGGCATCGGCCGACATCCTGCCAAAAGAAATCCCGGGAAAGTTTTCAACCGGCCCCGTCGACGGGACGAAGTCTCTCCTGCAAGTCACCCCACTACCTGGAGGAAATGAGATGGCCCTCATCCGAGCAACCTGCACCGACTGCGGCGACGTGGAGCTCCGCTCCCGCGACATCCGGGTCCGGACCTGCCGCAACACCGACGAGTCCACCTACCTGTTCCGCTGCCCGGTCTGCCGCATGACCGAGGTCCGCCCCGCCGAGGCCCACGTGGTCGACGTCCTGCTCGCTGCCGGCGTCGAGGTCACCGAGTGGAGCCTCCCGGCCGAGCTGAACGAGCGCCACGAGGGCCGCTCCATCACCCACGACGACGTCCTGGACTTCCACGCCCTGCTGGAGACCGCCGACTGGTTCGAGCGGCTGTCCTCGATGGTCCAGTCCTGAGCGACCCCACCTGACCGGTCCGGCGTCGGGCCATCGACGTCAGACAGTCGGCGCCACTGCGCCACAGAGTGCCCCGCAGCCCTCGGGCCCGGGGCACTCGCCATTTTTCCGCCGCGGCGCGCCGGACCGGGCGTCCCGGGCCACCTCCCCGGTACGGTGCACCCGTGCTGATCGCTGCAGCTGCCCTGCTCGGGGGCGCCATGGCCGTGCTGGTCGTGGCGCTGCGGGTGGTCCAGCGCGCCGCCGGGCCGGACGGCGCGTCGGGCGCGGTCGTCGCCGCGCGGTCGTCGGCGGCCGACCTGGACGCTGCGGCCGAGGAGTTCCGTGGCCGGGTCGACGACGGGGGCGACCGGTAGGGTGGCGCCCATGCCGGGTGCAGGGCTGGCGGCCTTCCTGCAGAACTTCAGCACGGGGGAGATGGTGGTCATCGCCATCGTCGCCGTCGTCGTGCTGGGCCCCGAACGGCTGCCGGAGATGGCCCGCAGCCTGGGGAAGATGCTCGCCAAGCTCAAGTCGATGGGCGAGCACCTCCGTGACGAGATGGGCGACGTGATCGACCATCCCACGATGGAGCCCATCAAGCAGCTCGGCGAGCTGGCGGCCAACCCGCGCCAGAAGCTGGCCGAGTACACGATGGAGGCCGAGGCGGAGGAGCGTCGGCGCCGGGCCGAGGCCGAGTC
>CAIYXG010000287.1 GCA_903930035.1 uncultured Actinomycetes bacterium
CGCCTGCACCGTCGCCGCCGCGGGGGCCACGTACTGGGTCCCGGTGGCGTAGGTGTTGGCGACGTCGGACCAGTTCGCCGGGAACGCGGTGCCCAGCTGCAGGCCGCCCAGGAAGCCGAAGAGCCCCAGCTCCGCGGTCCAGATCGGCGGGGTCTCGTCGTCCCCGGCCCTGAGCGAGAAGCCGATCCCCTTCTTGAAGGTGTCGACGTTCCCGTCGAGCGTCAGACGCTGGACCTCGTTGGTCCCGGCCTGCTGGTCGGCGATCTTGACGGGCTCGCCGCAGATCTCGAAGGTGGCCGAGGTGGCCGACCCGGCCCCGCCCGCAGTGACCACGAGCCGGCCGCCCTGGACGCTGGCGGGGCCGCTCACGACCCGGAGGCTGCCGGGGACGAGCGGGGTGCGCCCGGGCCGGGTGAACGAGCCGACGATGTCGATCGGGACGGCGGTGCCGGCGGCGCCCTTCACCTCGATGGGCTGGACGACGTCCGGCGCGCCCGGGACCTTGATCGGGGTCGAGGCGACCAGCGCCGGGGCGGAGCAGACGATGTTCAGGTCGATCGCCCGGCCGGCCAGGGCCACGCCGATCGTGAAGCTGATCGCCGACACCGTGTAGTTGATGACCCCGGAGTCGCCCACGTTCAGGAGCGGGGCGGTGAAGGGGCCCCGGGTGAGCACGGCGGGGACGCCCGGCGAGAGGGCGAGCGACGCGTCGGCCGGGCTGCCGGAGACCGCGGTGGTCGACGTCGGGCCGCTGACGGCGATGTTCAGCCGGGTCTTGGTGATGCCCAGGTCCTTGACGCCGAAGCTGGCGGCCTTGTTGACGAGCGCCTGGTCGAGGGTCACCGACCAGGTGAAGGACGCCGAGGCGCCGGTCTGGCCGGGGTCGAGGGACTTGGGCACGTCGCCGTCGACGCGGAAGTCGACCGCGAGCGACGCGCCGCCGAGCGTGTTGAGCAGACCCAGGGAGGCCGCGTCGGCCCCGGTGCAGGTGCCGCTCACCGCCTTGGAGACCGGGGCGGCGCCGACCGGGCTGGACCCGCCGAGCCCGAACTCCATGACCCCGACCGCCATGAGCATCGCCACGGCGATCGCCAGTGCCCGCTTCCGCATCTGAACTCCCCTTGTTCGCCCTCGCCGACCCGGCGTGCCCCCTGGCACGGTGCGACGCCCTCAGAGTGGACGCCGACGCCGCGCCGCGCAAGCAGGAGCGGCCGAAATCCCGTCCGGGCCCGGCCGCGGCGCCACGGGACGGGCAGAAGGTCGGCGCAGCGTGCCGGTGCCGCCGCGGAGCGTGGTCGTCGGCCGGTCCGCGCCCCGGGGGTGCGGCTACCGTGCCGCCGTGCCCCGCGTGCCCGAACCACCGCTGCCCGACGTCACGACGGCCCTGCCGCCGACCCCGGCGGTGCGCCGGCTCGGTACCTCGGCGCTCGAGGTCGGCGCGCTGTCCTACGGCTGCTGGCGGTTCGCCGGGACGTCGGTCGGCGAGGCCAGGGACAAGGTCGAGGCGGCCGTCGGCCTGGGCATGACCCTGGTGGACACGGCCGACATCTACGGGTTCGACGGCGAGAACGGGTTCGGCGACGCCGAGCGCCTGCTCGGCGAGGTGCTGGCCGCCACGCC
>CAIYXG010000288.1 GCA_903930035.1 uncultured Actinomycetes bacterium
ACACGTCCTCGTCGATCTCGCCGTCGAGGTAGCGGGCCAACTGGGTCTCGAACTTGCGGATGTCGGCCACCGTGCCGGGGTCGACGTCCACGCCGTCGATGGAGGGCGTGCCGTCCGGGTCGATCTCGATGGTGGTCATGGTCCTCGCCGGTTCGATCACGGTCCGGGCGAAAGCCGACCGGACGGGTCGAGTTTCCCAAACCTGACCCGCCTGATCAACATTCCCGGGGGTGGCGTCGGGCTCGTGCGCCGCCTGCTCCGTGCGTGTGCAAGGAGTAGAATCACTTGCACGCACAAGGGTGGAGTGGGCGGTCGACCGGGTCGGCAGCCCGGAGAGGAGGCCTGATGTGCGCTGCGATCGAGCAGGCTGCCGGCGACGCGGCGGGGAGGGCGGGCGGGCCGGCCCGCCGGGGCTGGTACCCGGACCCCGCCCGTCGGTTCCCCAGCCGCTACTGGGACGGGCGCTGGTGGACCGGCTGGGCCGCCTACGGGGGGATGTCCTACTGGGACCCCGTGGTGAGCGGACCGGAGCCCCAGGAGGTTCCACACCTCCACTACGCCCGGTCCTACATCGGCGGCGCCGTTGCGCGTGGCGTGATCACCGCTGCGGCAGCGGCGCCGCTGATCGACGACCTCGCCGCATGGGAGCGGGTGCCGCACCTCGATCCTCCGAACCCGGCCACCGAGCTGGCGGCGACGGTCCCGGTCGCAGCACCGTCCGCCGAACCGGTCGTGCCGGCCCCACCCGTCGCGCCGGTCACGCCCGCCCCCGCCGCCCCCGCCGTCCAGGTCGTTCCGCCGGTCGAGGTCGACCTCCGCACGGCGCCGCGGCCCGGGCTCGACGGGTCCGTGCCCGTGGTTGCGCCGGGCCCTGCGCCGCTCGGCCGCCTCCGCCACGCCGTCTCCGCGGAGTTGGCCGTCCACGGTCTCGCCGACCTCGGCGTCCTGCTGCTCTTCGCCGGTGTTTTCGGGTTCGTCGCGTTCGCCTTCGGCGACGTCGCCACCGGCCTCAGACCCGTCGCCGAGTTCGCCATCCCGCTCTCGGTGCTCGCGGCCGGCGCGTTCCTGCGTCGTCGGGGCACCCGGGTCATCGGCGATGCCCTCGTCTTCCTCGGCGGCGCACTCCTGCCGGTGGTCGTGGTGGCCGGCTTCAACGACGGTGCCGACTTCCCTCCGGACCCGACCGGCGTTGCGCTGGTGGTCGCGCTCGTCGCGTCGCTGTCGGTGCTCGTCGCGGGCGAGCTCCTGGTCGTCCGACGGGTCCCCGACACGCCGCTGCGGTTCCTGGCGGCGCCCACTGCGTGGTTGGCCGTGGCCGCCGCCGGGCTCGGCGTCGGCCGGACGGTGCCCGTCGGGTCGTCGGTCTCGGTGCCGTCGGGTTGGCAGTGGGCTCTGGTTGCAGTGGCCGTGACCGCCACCTTGGCCGCGCTCCCGCTCGTGCGGTCGGAGCGGTGGCGTGCCGCGGTCCGCGTCGACGCGTGGCCCGGCCTCGTCATTGCCTACGGCCTCGCCCTCGCGGCCTCGGCGGGGGAGGGCTGGCCCGCCGGCCCGGTGGTGCTGGCCGGCGTCGCGGTCGTCGTCGGTCTGGAACTCCTGGCACGTCCGCGGCAGGGTCGACCCTCCGCCACGGTCGTCACCATGGCCCAGCTCGGGATCGTGACGCTCTCGGTCGCGGTGCTGAGCGGATCGTCGGGTCCGGCGTGGACCGTGACCGCGGCCGCGCTGTGCGCCGTGGCCGCCGCCGAGTACCGCAGCGCCCGCGGGCTCGTCCTCGCCGCCCGGCTCCTCCTCGGCGCCGCCACCCTGGCGGCGGCCGTGGTGGCTTCGGGCGTCACTGGCGATCCGTGGGCGCTCGTCGTTCTTGCGTCGCTGCTCTGGATCTGGGCCGTCCTGCGGGCGGCGCGCCCGGCGCTGCTCCCGCTGGCGGCGTTCGTCCTGATGGTGTGGGTGCTCCCGGTCG
>CAIYXG010000289.1 GCA_903930035.1 uncultured Actinomycetes bacterium
GCCGACGAGGACGCCTTCGACGGCGCCATCAAGGAGTTCGCCGCCCAGTTCGACGGTGCCGTCGGCGGCGGCGCCACCCCGGCGGCCCAGGCCCAGGCCGACGCCACCGAGGAGCTCGTCGACGCCCCGACCCACCTGCCCGAGACCGAGATCGCCCGCGACGGCGACGAGGACTGACCGTCTAGGTCCGGGAAGCAGAGCAGAGGAACCTCATGCCGGGTGCACAGGAACGGGTGCTGCGCAGGCGTATCGCCAGCGTGCAGAACACCAAGAAGATCACTCGCGCCATGGAGCTCATCGCGGCCACCCGCGTCGTGAAGGCCCAGACGCGGGCCAAGGAGGCGGCGCCCTACGCGACGCAGATCACCAAGGTGATCCAGGACCTGTCCGCCGCCGGCGCCGAGGTCTCCCACCCGCTCCTGCGCGAGGCGACCGACGTCAAGAAGGTCGGCATCGTCGTGATGGCGGGCGACCGCGGCCTGGCGGGCGCCTACAACTCCTCGGTCATCCGTGCCGCGGAGCGCGAGCTGATGGCGGCCCGCTCGGCCGGCAAGGAGTTCTCGCTCGTCACGGTCGGCAAGAAGGCGACCGGCTACTTCACTTTCCGGAACTACCCGGTCGACGCCAGCTTCGAGGGCTTCACCGAGTCGCCGAACTTCACCGACGCCGAGGACATCGCCCGCAAGGTCACCCAGCTGTTCATCGAGGAGGGCTGCGACCAGATCGACCTGGCCTACACGCACTTCATCTCGATGGGCTCGCAGGAGGTCGTGGTGCGCCGCTTCCTCCCGCTCGAGCAGCCGGAGACGATCGCCGAGGCCGGCGACGCCGGTGCCACGGCCGGGTTCGAGTTCGAGCCGTCGGCCAACGCCGTCCTCGAGTCGCTGCTGCCCCGCTACGTCGAGAGCCGCCTGTTCTCGGCGCTGCTCGAGGCGGCCGCCTCGGAGCTGTCGGCCCGCCAGCGGGCCATGAAGGCCGCCACCGACAACGCGCAGGAGCTCATCGTGAAGCTCACGCGTCGCATGAACCAGGTCCGCCAGGACGCCATCACCACCGAGATCATGGAGATCATCGGCGGTGCCGAGGCGCTCTCGGACGACCGTACCGAGCCGGAAGAGCTGGTGCTCTCCCACCTCGACTCTGACCCCTTCCCCAAGCACACCGGCGCGCACCAGCGCCATGTGATCGGCCACGACTCGTTCTGAGTCCAGGCCCACGACCCAAACCCAGGAGACGTACCGATGACGGTCACCGAAACCGAACTCAAGGACGGACGCATCGTCGCCATCGCCGGCCCGGTGGTGGACGTGGAGTTCCCGCCCGGCGCCCTGCCCGAGATCAACTCGGCGCTCGAGTTCACCATCACCGTGGGCGACGAGTCGATCGACGTCGTGGCCGAGGTCGCGCAGCAGATCGGTGACAGCCGGGTGCGTGCCATCGCCATGAAGCCGACCGACGGCCTGGTCCGTGGCACCCCGGTGCGCAACACGGGCGCCGGCATCTCGGTCCCGGTGGGCGACGCCACGCTGGGCCACGTGTTCAACGTGCTGGGCCAGCCGCTCGACGTCCCGTCGATCGAGGTCAAGGAGCGCTGGGACATCCACCGTCCGGCCCCGAACTTCGACACGCTGGAGCCCAAGGCCCAGATGTTCGCCACGGGCATCAAGGTCATCGACCTCCTGACCCCGTACCTCCAGGGCGGCAAGATCGGCCTCTTCGGCGGTGCCGGCGTGGGCAAGACCGTGCTCATCACCGAGATGATCAACCGTGTGGCCACCCAGTTCGGTGGCGTGTCGGTGTTCGCCGGCGTGGGGGAGCGGACCCGTGAGGGCACCGA
>CAIYXG010000290.1 GCA_903930035.1 uncultured Actinomycetes bacterium
CTTCGCCGCCAAGGCGCTCGGCACCGCCAAGGGTGTGCTCGGCGAGGTCGACGGCGTGAAGATCGGCACCGCCGGCATCTTCAACGTCGGCATCGGCTACCTGGGCGTGTCGCTGGCGTTCGGCCTCACCGTGCTCTGTGGCGCCTACGCGCTGGGCCACGTCTCCGGCGGCCACTTCAACCCGGCCGTGTCGGTGGGACTGGCGACCGCCAAGCGGTTCGACTGGAAGGAGCTGCCCGGCTACGTGGTCGTGCAGTGCCTCGGCGCCATCGCCGCCGTCGCCTGCCTGTGGGCCATCAAGTCTGGCGTGCCGGGCGGGTTCAAGGTCGGCCAGGGCTCGTTCGCCTCGAACGCGTTCGGCCAGAACGTCGGCGGCAACCAGCGGTTCTTCTACAGCCTCCCCGGTGCGTTCGTCGCCGAGGCCGTGCTCACGGCGCTGTTCCTGATCGTCATCCTGGGCATTACCACCAAGGCAGCCTCCAAGGGGTTCCAGGCGCTCGGCATCGGTCTCATGCTGACCCTCATCCACCTCATCTCCATCCCGGTCACCAACACCTCGGTGAACCCGGCCCGCTCGCTCGGCCCGGCCCTGTTCGAGGGCGGCACGGCGCTGTCGCAGCTCTGGCTGTTCATCGTGGCCCCGGTGGTCGGCGCCGCGGTCGGCGCGGTGGTCTGGAAGCTCGCCACCGGTGGCGACGAGTACCAGACCGGTGAGGTCATCGGCGAGGGCGTGATGGAGGAGGACGCGGCCTGAGCCGACGTCCTCCGACTCGTTCGGACCACGGGCGGGGCTCCGGCCCCGCCCGTGGCGCGTCCGGGACCTTCCGGACAGGACAGGTTGGTAGCGTCCGGGCCGTGACGGTCCTGACCACGCTGCTGCAGATCGTCGCACTCGTCGTGGTGGCCGGCGGCACCGCCAAGCTGGTGCGGCCAGGTCCGTTCGCCGGGCTGCTCGGCACGCTCGGGCTGCCGGGCGGTGCCCTGGCGGCCCGGGCGGTGGGCCTGGTCGAGCTGGGGCTCGGACTGTGGGCGCTGCTCACCGGCTCGCGCGCCGCCGCGGCGGTGCTGGCGGTGCTCTACCTGGTGTTCGCCGCCACGGTCGTGCGGGCCCGGCGGGCCGGTGCGGCGTCGTGCGGCTGCTTCGGCGTCGTGGACGCGCCGCCGTCCACGCTGCACGTGGTGGTCAACCTGGTCTCGGCCGCGGTGGCGGGCGCCGCCGCGGCGGTGGGCGCCGAGTCGCTGAGGGCCACGCTGGCCGACCAGCCCGCCGCCGGCGTGCCGTACCTGCTGGCGGTGGCGGTGGCGGTGTACTTCGTGGTCCGCCTCGACGTCCGCGGCCCCTGACCCGGACCGTGGGCCGGCGCGCCGCGGATTTACCCGCCGTCTGGGCCGCCCCGTACCATCTGACGGTCCGTCAGAAACCCGGCGGTGCACGCCGGGACGAACTCAGGAGACACCGGTATGGGCTTGCTCGACGGCAAGGTTGCGATCGTCACGGGTGCGGGGCACGGCATCGGCCGTGGCCACGCCATGGAGCTGGCCAAGCAGGGCGCCAAGGTCGTGGTGAACGACGTCGGCGGCTCGGTGAGCGGCGAGGGTGCGGGCCGTGACGCCGACCTGACCGTCGACATCATCACGTCCCGCGGCGGCGAGGCCGTCCCCAACTACGCCGACGTGTCCGACTACGACGCCGTGGGCGAGATGGTCGCCCAGGCCGTGGACGCCTACGGCCGTCTCGACATCCTGGTGAACAACGCGGGCATCGTGCGCGACGCCTCCATCTTCAACATGCCGGTCGAGGACTTCGACGCCGTCATCAAGGTGCACCTGCGCGGCACCTGGGTCCCCTGCAAGCACGCTGCGCTGCACTGGCGCGCGGTCAACAAGGAGACGGGCGCACCGGTCGGCGGCCGCATCATCAACACCATCTCGGGCGCGGGCCTGACCGGCAACTTCGGCCAGACCAACTACGCCCCGGCCAAGGCGGCCATCGCCAGCCTCACGCAGACGCTCAGCCTGGAGCTCTACAAGATGGGCGTCACCGTCAACGCCGTGGGGCCGGCCGCCGCCACCCGCATCACCGCGACCATGCCGGGCGCCCCGGCCGTGGTCGAGCCCGACGAGATCCCCGAGGACGAGTGGAACCGGATGGACCCCGCCGTGTCGTCCCCGCTCGTGGCCTGGCTCGCCTCGGACGAGGCCGACCACGTGACCGGCCAGATCATCCGGGCCGTCGCCGAGAACATCATCCTCATGAAGGGCTGGGCCGACGGTCCGACCATCAACAACAAGGGCAACCGCTGGGACGCCACCAAGCTGGGCACCCAGATGGCGACCGACGTGTTCTTCACCCGGGCCCCGGGCCTGCGCTACTGAGCGACGAGCGTCGTCACGGCCGCCGTCCCGTGCGCGGGGCGGCGGCCGTGCTGCGTCCGGCCGGCCGCGTCCCCGGCGCCGGGCCGTCCGGCCCGTAGAGTTGGGACGTGCCCTCACGCCCCCGCCCTGAACGCGACGCGCCCGCAGGCGCGGCCGACGGCGCACCGGCCCGCCGGGGCACCTCGACGTCCAACTTCGGGGTCTCCCGGCGCGAGAACCACGACTCGTCCGACTTCTACTCGCGGTTCGCCGCCCCCGAGGTCGACACGTCGGAGCGCCCCGCCGGCGCCGACGCGGACCGCGCGCTCGACCGCATCGTCCACGGGGACGCCCGGGACATGTCGGCGGTGGCCGACGGCACGGTGGCGCTGGTGGTGACCTCGCCGCCGTACTTCGCCGGCAAGGAGTACGAGGAGGCGCTCGGCGAGGGGCACGTGCCGGGCAGCTACCTGGACTACCTCGACATGCTCACGGACGTCTTCGCCGAGTGCGTCCGCACGCTGGAGCCGGGCGGCCGCATCGCCGTCAACGTCGCCAACCTGGGTCGGCGTCCCTACCGGTCGCTCGCGTCGGACGTGGTCATGGTCCTCCAGGACCGGCTGCGGCTCCTGCTGCGCGGCGAGATCGTCTGGCAGAAGCAGCGGGGCGCGGGCGGCAACTGCGCCTGGGGCTCGTTCCAGCGGCCGGGCAACCCGGTCCTGCGGGACCTGACGGAACGGGTGGTGGTGGCCTCCAAGGGCCGGTTCGACCGGTCGCTGACGGCGGCACAGCGCCAGAAGGCCGGCCTGCCGAGCGTGTCGTCGCTGACCCGCGACGAGTTCATGGACGCCACCCTCGACGTGTGGGACCTGCCCGCCGAGTCCGCCAACCGGGTGGGCCACCCCGCCCCGTTCCCGGTGGCGCTGCCGGAGCGGCTCATCCACCTGTACACCTACGTCGGGGACCTGGTGCTCGACCCGTTCATGGGCTCGGGCTCGACGGCGGTCGCTGCCGTGCGCGCCGGCCGCCACTTCGTGGGCTACGACACCGACGCCGCCTACATCGAGCGGGCGCTCGCCCGGGTCGACGACGAGCGGGCGGCACCGCGCACCGGACTGGCCGCCTCGGTGGTGCCGGCCGGGGCCGACGACCCGGCGGCGTCCGTGGCCGACCCGGTGGACCGGGCGCTGGTGGAGGGGCTGTCGGTGCGCGACGTGGCCCGGGCCGCGCTCACCGAGGCCGGGTTCGCCGCCGTCCACGACGACGTGGCGCTCCCGGGCGGGCTCGACCTGTCGTTCCTGGTGACCGACCGGCTGAAGAAGGACCTCTACGTGGAGGTGTGCGGCGGGTTCTCGGCCACGCGACCTGGTCTGCGGCGGGTCGACGCGCTGTGGCGGGCCCTGGGCAAGGCCGCCGTGCTCGCCGCCGTGCAGCCGGGCGCGTCGCTGGTCCTGCTGACGACCGACCTGCCCCAGCCGGGGACGCCGGCGGCCCAGTCGCTCGACGCCGTGACGGGACGGGGCAAGGGCCGCACGGTGCTCGACGTGGTGGACCTGCGGTCGGCCGAGGACCGGGAGCGTCTCCGTCTCCTGGCCAGCGGGCGCCGTCCGCCGGTCGTCCGGCGTGGTGAAGA
>CAIYXG010000291.1 GCA_903930035.1 uncultured Actinomycetes bacterium
CGTCGACGACGTGGTCGTCGGCGTAGAACTCGGGGCCCCAGACCCGCTCCCGCAGCGCCGCCCTCGGCACCACCTGGTCGGGGCGCTCGGTCAGCGTGTCCAGGATGTCGAACTCGATCTTGGTGAGGTCGACCTCGGTGCCGGCCACCAGCACCTGCCGGGCCTCGGGCCGGACGACCAGGTCGCCGACCCTCCGCTCGGTCGAGGAGGGCACGCGCTGGCGCCGCAGGAGCGCACCCACGCGGGCCATGAACTCACGGCCGGAGAACGGCTTGGTGATGTAGTCGTCGGCCCCCAGCTTGAGGCCGAGCACCTTGTCGACCTCGTCGTCGCGGGCGGTGAGCATGACGACGTAGGCGTCCGAGAACTCCCGCAGCGCCGTGCACAGCTCCAGGCCGTCGGTGTCGGGGAGCCCCAGGTCCAGCACGACCAGGTCGGGCTGGTAGGAGCGGGCCGTGGCCAGGGCGGACCCGCCGTCGGCCACGACCCGGGTGTCGTAGCCCGCGCCGTGGAGGAGCGCCGTCACGAGCTCGGCCGCGTCGGCGGCGTCCTCGACCACGAGCACCTTGGTCTGCTCGGCCATCAGCCGTCCTCCCTCGTCGCGCCGTACCCGCCGCCGTCCGCAGCGTCCGGGACCCTGATCTCGACCTCGAACCCGCCGCCCGCCGAGCGACGCCCGACCGCCGTGCCGCCGAGGTGCTCGGCGACCCTGCGCACGATCGTCAGGCCGACCCCGGAGCCGGTGCCCTCGGTGCGGGAGCCGGCGCGGGCGAACGGCTCGAAGACCTTGTCGAGGAGCTCGTCGTCGACCCCGGGCCCGTCGTCGGCCACGACCAGCTCGACCCAGCCGCCGGTGTGGCGGACGGTGAGCCGGACCGTGCCGGGGTCCGCGAACTTCTCGGCGTTGTCGAGGAGCGCGGAGAGGGCCTGGACCAGCCGGTCCCGGTCGGTGGTGACCAGGGCCTGCGGTCCGGAGGGGCACTCGGGGATGAGCAGGAGGCCCTTGGCCGCCATCCGGGAGCGCCAGACGTCCACGAGCTCGTCGACGACCTGGTCGAGCGGGACCGCAGAGAGGCTGGTGCTCACGGCGCCGACCTCGAACTGGGCCAGCTCCAGGAGGTTGGTGAACATGTCGCGCAGCCCCCGGGTGGCGAGGATCGCGTCGTCGAGCCGCCGGCGGTCGGCGGCGTCGACGGGGGTCGCCAGCTCCAGCGTCGCCAGGATGGTGTGCAGCGGCGTGCGCACCTCGTGGCCCAGGTTGGCCAGGAACTCGCTCTTGGTGCGGTCCGCGCCCTCGGCCAGCGCCCGGGCGGCCTCCAGCTCGGCGGTCCGCTCGGACACGCGGCGGTCCAGGTCGGCGTTGGCCTCGTAGAGCCGTCGGAGCCCGGCCTCGGCGATCCGCTCGGCCTCGTGGCGGGCCTCGCGCTCGCGCAGCCAGCGGCGGAGCAGCCGTTCGCCGCGCTCGTCGTCGCCGTCGGGGGTGTCGCGGTCCGACGGTCCGCCGCCGGTCGCCCCGGGCACGGAGCGCATCGGGTCCATCAGGCCACCGTCACGTCGAGCACGCAGGTCGGGTCGCCCAGGTTCTGGCAGCTGGTGTGGGTGATCGTGGTGCGGATGTCGCGGGACCCGGCGTAGCCCAGCAGCAGCCCCTCGGCCAGGTGGCACATCCGGCGCTCGGAGCTGTACGTGAGCAGCCAGTGGTCGGGGCCCTGGTCCTCGACCGAGAACTGGGGCACGGTCGAGTCGGGGTAGAGCTTGCGGACCTCGACGTGGATGACGTCGTCGAGCGAGTGGAGCAGCGCGCCCATGTCGTCGATGCCGGCCACCAGCTCGGGCTGCCGGGCCTCGAGGTGCCTGAACCCGTGCTGGCCGACGGTGCGCAGGGTGTCCTCGATCGACAGGCCGGCGGCCTCCGACAGCAGCGTGACCAGGGTCGACATCTCCTGGTCGGGATAGCTGCCGAGCGAGGTGTAGGCGCCCTCGAACCCTGCCGCCTCTACCGCCTGGTCCCACTGGTCCTCGCCGAGGAGCTCGGCGACGACCTCACGGACCACGTCGAAAATCACACCTTTGATGGGGACCACCAGCTTCCACGGTCGGACCGGCCTGAACGTCCAGTCTGCCGCCATGCTCCCACAACGGGACGTCAACGGGGAACACGTGGCTCGCGGCGCCTCGACGGGCGGCCCGACGGCAC
>CAIYXG010000292.1 GCA_903930035.1 uncultured Actinomycetes bacterium
CCGGTGCCCCGGGGCCACGTGGCCGCCACGCCCGGGGCCACCGGCGGGTTCCTCATGGAGCACCTGCTCGCGGCGGTCGACGCGACCTCGGCCGAGGTCCGCACCGACGCACGGGCCGAGCAGCTGGTGGTCGACGCCGACGGCGCGGTGGTGGGCGTGCGCGCCCGGGTCGACGGCACGGTCCAGCACCTGCAGGCCGGGCGCACCGTGCTGGCCGCCGGCGGCTGGGCCTACAACGACGACCTGGTCCGGGCCCACGTCCCGGCACTGCTCGGCATCGCGTGGCGCCTGGGCACCGACCAGGACGACGGCTGGGGCCTGCGGGTGTGCCAGGGGGTGGGTGCCGGGGTCGAGTCCCTCGCCACCGCCGAGGTGGCGCTGCCCATCACCCCGCCGCGCCGCATGGTGCGGTGCGTGCTGGTCAACGCGCAGGGCGAGCGGTTCGTGAACGAGGACACCTACTTCGGCCACGTCGGCCAGGCCGCGCTGCTCGAGCAGGGAGGCCAGGTGTACCTGCTGGCCGACGAGCCCCGCTACGAGGTCAACATGGCCGGCATGCGCGCCACCTGGGTGTGCGCGACGTGGGAGGAGCTTGCCGAGGAGGTCGGCCTGCCGCCCCAGGCCCTGGCCGCGACCATGGCGGCCTACAACGAGGCCGCCGCCCGGGGCGAGGACCCCGCCTTCGGGAAGGACCCCGAGTTCCTGATCCCGCTGACGGAGGGGCCCTTCGGCGCGGTCGACCTGCGGGTGGACGCCACCATCTACGCGGGGTTCCCCCTCGGGGGCGTCACCGTCGACGAGTCGGCGCGGGTCCTGCGGACCGACGGCACCGCAGTGGCGGGGCTGTTCGCCGTGGGCCGCGTCGCGTCGAGCCTGGCCCGGGCGCGCTACTGCTCCGGGATCTCTCTGGGCGAGGGCACGTTCTTCGGCCGGGTCGCCGCGACGGTCTGAGTCCTCGGCGGCTCAGACGGCGTGCAGCGCGTCGACGAGCTCCTCGAGCAGCCCGTCCGCCGTGCCGTAGGGCAGGTAGACGCACACCCGCGTGGCGTGCCCCCGGTAGCGGTCGCCGATGCGCGCCGCGACCTGCGCCGGCGTCCCGCGGACCGTCAGCGTCGCCAGCAGGTCGTCGTCGACGAGCGCCCCCAGCTCGTCCCAGCGGCCCTCGCGCGTCATCTGCTGGGCGACGGGCTGGAGCTCGCCACGGCCCTCCAGGTCGATGACCGGCCGGTAGGCCGGGGTCGAGACGTAGAAGCCGAGCAGCGCACGGCACCCGGCCTCGGCCGCCGCCAGCTCGGCCTCGTCGCGGCCGCAGCAGACGATGACCTCCGGCAGGACCTCGAACGCGCCGAGCGACGGGTGGCGGCGGGCCAGCCCGTCGGCCACCGAGGGCAGCGTCACCTCGGCGAAGAACCTGTCGGAGGTCACCGGCATGACGGCCAGGCCGTCGGCCACCTCGGCCGCGACCGCACACATCTTGGGCCCCAGTCCGCCGACGACCACCGGCGGCGGCCCCCACGGGCTCGGCCCCGGCGAGAACATCGGGGTCATGAGCGTGTGCTGGCGGAACTCTCCCCGGTAGTCGAGCGGCTCGCCCGTCTCCCACGACCGGAGCACGGCCTGCACCGCCTCGACCGTCTCCCGCATCCGTGCCGCGGGCCGCTCGAACCCCACGCCGAAGCGCCGCTCGACGTGGGTCCGCACCTGGGCGCCCAGGCCGAGCGTGAACCTCCCGCCCGACAGCGTCTGCAGGTCGCGGGCCGCGTGCGCCATGTGCACCGCGTTGCGCGGGAAGGCGATGGCCACGTTGGTCATGAGGGCCAGGTCGGTGGCCTGCGCGGCGAGCGACAGGGGCAGGAAGACGTCGTGGGGCCCCTCGAAGGTGAAGATGCCGTCGACCCCGGCCCGCTCCAGGGCGCGGGCCTCGTCGGCGGCGCTCGCGAGCCCGTAGACGGGCGCAAGGACCTCCACGGTCAGGCGTCGGCCGGCGCAGGCTCGTCGGCGTCGGTGTCGTCCGACCCGTCCAGCCCGTCCGCCCCGCCGTCGGCGTCGGACCCGTCGCCGCCGGGACCGGCCACGTCCTCGACGGTCCCCTGCGCCGACCGCACCAGCACCTCGATGAGCAGCAGCGCCAGGAGGCCGGCCAGCGCCAGCCACAGGACCACGTTGGCGGTCGGGCGGTTCCAGAGGACCAGCGTGGCGGCAGCCACCAGGCCGACCAGGCCCCGCAGCAGGCTGCGGTGCTCGCCCGCCCACCGGCCGGCGGCGCCGCCGTGCACGCCGTGGGCGGACGCGGCGTCACCCGCGGCGCTGGTCGCACGGCCGAGCCCGCGGCGCAGGGCGACCGCCGACGTGCTGGGCCCGAACGACCAACCGACCACGGCGATCACCACGCCCAGCGCCAGCACGGCCCGGGTGGCGCTCCGCACGAACCGCACCAGGATGTCAAAGAGGTCGGCGGCCGCCGCGGCAGAGCCGGCGTTGGCGATGAACAGGTCCCGGCCGATGCCGAAGCCCGTCAGGAGCATGGCG
>CAIYXG010000293.1 GCA_903930035.1 uncultured Actinomycetes bacterium
CACGACGACGTGATGGACGACGCCACCACCCGGCGCACCGTCGAGAGCGTCAATGCCCGATGGGGCAACCTCAAGGCCATCCTCGCCGGCGACTTCCTGCTGGCCCGGGCCTCGGAGCTGGCCGCCGGGCTCGGCGTCGAGGTGGCCGGGCTGCTGGCCGCCACGATCGGCCGGCTGTGCGAGGGCCAGCTGCTCGAGCTCCAGCACGCGTTCGACGTGGACCGCACGGAGGACGTGTACCTGCGCTCGATCGGCGGCAAGACCGCCTCGCTGCTCGGCTCGGCCTGCCGGATCGGCGGCATCGTGGCGGACCTGCCCCGGGAGCACACCGAGGCGCTCACCACGTTCGGCTGGTCCTACGGCATGGCCTTCCAGGTGGTCGACGACGTGCTCGACATCGTGGCCACGACCGACCAGCTCGGGAAGCCCGCCGGCCACGACCTGGAGGAGGGCGTCTACACCCTCCCGGTGATCCGGACCCTCGCCGGACCCCGCGGCGCCGAGCTCCGTCCCATGCTGACCCGCGACATCGACCCCACCACCCGTGACAAGGCGATCGAGATCGTGCGCGAGGACGGCGGCATCGAGAACGCCATCGCCGCCGCCCGGGCCTTCGCCGAGGAGGGCCGTGCGGCGCTGTCGACGCTGCCGGACAGCCCGGGGGTGACGGGCCTCACCGCCGCCGCCGAGTACCTGCTCGACAGCGTCGAGGCGGCGGCGTCCTAGTTCGTCCGTCCGTCCGCCGAGGCGGACGGCGGGCCGCTACATCAGGCGGGTCGACTCCGACACCGTGTGCTGGTGGATCTCCGTGCCGGTGACGCCCAGGCCGCCCATGCCGACGAGGAAGGTCGCCATGTGGTCCGAGGCCATGTGGAGCCCCATGGCGTCGGTGGACTCCCACTCCTCGTAGACCCGGAACACACCCGGCTCCGTGAGCGAGGACCAGAAGCCGTAGGTGATGTTGCCGTCCTCGGCGAGGGTCGCCTCGACGAGGGGGCCGAAGAGCGCCACCGCGGCGTCGTGGTTGGCAGGGTCGATCGAGATGGTTCCAGCGACAATGAGCATGCGCCGACCCTAACGGGCGGCCGGGCGTGTGCGCACCAGCCGGGTCGCTACCTGCCGGCGGGCGGGAGGGCGTCGACCACCGAGTTGAGCAGGGTCGCCACCGTGGCCGGCGACACCTGGCCGGTGGCCGACGAGGTGTTCGTGGCGATGCCCACGACGTAGGGGCCCGAGTGGGCGACGGCCTTGGCGCCGTAGATCCAGCGGGGGTCCTGGTTGGCCCCGGCCGCCGACGTGTAGTCCTGGACCTTCTCCGTGACGTCGGGGAGCGGCGGCATCTGCAGGTCCACCCGGAAGCTCCGGCCGACGTCGGAGGCCACGACCTCGGTCTGGGAGTCGGACGGCAGGGCGGCGCACGCCTCGCCGGTCGGGCCGAGCGACATCGACAGCCCGGCGACGGCAGTACGGGCCGAGGCGGTGTCGTCGAACTGCTGGACGATCACGATGCCCAGGTTCTCCTGCGCCGGTCCCCACTTGATGCCCTTGATGAGGCCGCCGCGCAGCACCGCGCCCGACGCGTAGAAGCCGGGGCAGGAGGCGGCGGTGTCGGCGTTGTAGAACTGGTAGTTGACCCGGGCCGGGTACTTCTGGACGTCCTGGGGGTAGTCGAAGACGAGCCCGCCGGGGATCGCGGTCGTGAAGATGGCGGGGTCGGCCAGCACCGACGCGATCACCCGGTCGGTCGGCGCGACCCCGGGCACCTCGTAGTCCACGTCGGGCTGGAGTCCGGCGACCCGGTCACCGGCCACCGGCTTGCCCGGGGCCGACGGTCCGGTGGTCTGGACCTTCACGGTGGTCGAGGTGGTCCCAGCGGCCCGGTCCTGGTCCTGTCCACGGTTGGCGGCCCACGCGATGCCGACCACGAGCGCCACGGCGACGAGCCCGACGAGGGCCAGTGCCCTGCCGCGTCCCCCGCCCGCGGACGGGGCGGGCGGCGGGGGCACGGTCAGCGCACTGCCGGCGTCCACGTCCGGCATCGGCGTCGCCTCGTCGGCGGGGTCGATGACCACCATCTGGGTGGGCGCGGCACCCGACGCCTGCTGCGCCGAGCGCAGCAGCTCGCCGAAGGCCGCGGCGGAGGCCGGCCGGTCGGCCGCCCGGAACGACAGGCCCGCCCGGATCGCGTCGGCGCACGGCCCGCCGAGGGCCTCGAGCGGCGTCGTGTCCACCGACCCGCTGGCCTCGTCGAGCTCGGGCGGCACGCCGGTCGCCAGCTCGTGCAGGGTCGAGGCCAGGCCGTAGACGTCGCTCGCCGGGGTCGGCCCCTCGCCGTGGCGCAGCTCGGGCGCGGCGTGGGCGGGGGTCAGCGAGGCGGGCCCGCCCCCGGCGTCGGAGATGAACTGCGCCACGCCGAAGTCCACGAGCGCAGGGTCGCCGACCCGCGACCACAGGACGTTCTGCGGCTTGACGTCGCCGTGGACCACGTCGGCCCGGTGCGCCGACTCGAGGGCGCCGGCCAGGCGGACGCCGATCTGGCAGACCTCGTCGACGGGAAAGGCGCCGTCGCGGGCGAGCCGGTCCGACACGGGGCCGCCGGCCAGGTAGTCCAGGACCAGGTAGGCGCCGCCGTCGGGGAGCACGTCGGCGTCGAACACCGTCACGATGTCGGGGTGCGGCGCGAGCCGGCCGAGCGTCTGGCACTCCGTCTGGAACGCCTGCCGCTGGTCGACGCCGTCGACCGTCCGGTCGAGCACCTTCACGGCCACCTTGCGGCCGAACCGCACCTGGGTCCCCAAGTACACGGTGCTCGAGGCCCCGCGGCCGATGATGCGCTCGAGGCGGACCCCGGGGATCTCGACGTCGAAGGTGGAGTCGGTCATGGCAGCGCGCAGGAAGTGGTCGGTCGGTCAGGGGGTGCGGCCACGAGTCTGGCAGCAGGTCAGCGCCCGGCGGCGGCAGGGCGGGCCGGCGGGAGCAGCGACAGGTCGTCGGGGGTCACGGCCCCCGTCTCCACGAGCACCTCGACGAGCCGCTGGCGGCGGACCGTGGCCAGGCGGTCGGCCGTCCCCTGCATGCCGGCGACGCCCTGCTCGGCGAGCCGCTTGCACAGGTAGTCGAGCTTCCGGTTGAACTTGGTCGTGGTCCAGCCCAGACGCTCGGCCACCTCGCGGTTGGAGGCCAGGCGTGCGGTCCAGTCGGGGTCGCCACGGAGGAGCGGCTCGGCCAGGCAGACCACGAGCAGCCGCTGCTCGTCGTTGAGGGGGACCCTGGCGAACTCGACGGTGTCGGAGGGGTCGGCCAGGCCGAGCTCCATGCGGGTGAGCTCCGAGAGCGCGCCCAGGATCTCGTAGCGGGCGGTCCCGGCGGTGAACTGGACGGCGAACTCCGGGAAGCTGATCGGCACCTGGTCGCCCGGCCCGAGCTCGATCCGGGTCGTGCCCACCAGGTCGACGATGCGGAGGGGGATGAACCGGCCCAGGTTGTGGAGGGACCACACGCGGCCGTCGCTGGCGAAGCAGCCGAGCGTGCGGTGGAGGTGCACGTTGTCGGGGTCGACCACCAGGTCGGCGGACCGTCCGAAGCTGAGGGTCTGGCCCTCGGTCACGACGAGCTCGTCGCCGCAGAACTCCAGGAAGAGGTCCGAGACCGGGCGCGGCCCGGACGGCCGGACGTCCTGCGGTGCTGGTCGGTCGCGCGGTTCCACGTTCCGTTCCTCCTCTGCCCTGACCCTAGAGCGTTCGTCAACGCCGTGCAGGCGGACGGGGGGATGTCTGCCCAGTCAGACGGGGAAGGCCACCGTCGCCACCGGCGCGAGCGAGACCTCGACCTGGTCGCCGCGGGCGAACCGGGGCAGCGCCGCGTCGCGCACCCGGACCGGGCCCTGGGCGAGCTGCACGACGTAGGACGTGGAGTGGCCGGCAAACTCCACGAGCTCGACGGCGCCGGCCGCCGACGGGCCGCCCGGCGACAGGAGCAGGTGCTCGGGCCGGACCAGGACCTCGACCGGCCCCTCGAGGGCACCCGGGTCGACCTCGAGCAGGTCGACGGTGCCGAGGCCCGTCGTGGCGCGACCCCGCTCGGCCGTGCCCGGCACGAAGTTGGCGCGGCCCACGAACTCGGCGACCCAGCGGTCGGCCGGCCGTCGGTAGACGGCGTCCGGCGAGCCGGCCTGGGCCACGCGGCCGTCGTGGAGGACCACGACCTGGTCGCCCAGGACGAACGCCTCCTCCTGGTCGTGGGTGACGAAGACGGTGGTCACCCCGAGCGAGACCAGGAGCCGGTGGACGTCGGTCCGGACCTGCTGGCGCAGCGACGCGTCCAGGTTGGAGAACGGCTCGTCGAGCAGCAGCACCGACGGCTCCGGGGCGAGCGCACGGGCGAGCGCCACCCGCTGCTGCTGGCCGCCGGAGAGGGTGTCGGGCATGCGGTGGCCCAGCCCCTCCAGCCCGACCATCTCCAGTGCGGCGTCGATCCTGGGGGACTCCCGGCGCTCGGCCCGGGGCAGCCCGAACCCCACGTTGCGGGCCACGTCCAGGTGCGGGAACAGCGCCCAGTCCTGGAAGACCATGCCGATCCGGCGCTCCTCGGGCGGCACGAAGACCGACGGGGAGCTCAGGACCCGGCCGCCGACCTCGACCGTGCCCGACTCGGGGCGGTCCAGCCCCGAGAGGAGCCGGAGGAGGGTCGTCTTGCCGCAGCCGCTGGGGCCCAGCAGCGCCGTGGTCGACCCGGACGCCACGGTGAGGCTGACGCCGTCGAGCACGGGCGCGCCGGCGTCGAACGACTTGGTGACCGCGTCGACCGCCAGCCCGGCCGACGACGGGGTCATCCAGGCTCCTGCTCGGGACGGAGGGTGGGGAACAGCACCACGTCGCGAATCGTGCCGACGTCGCAGAGCAGCATCACGAGCCGGTCGATGCCGATGCCCAGGCCCACGGTCGGCGGGAGGCCGTAGTCCAGCGAGCGCAGGTAGTCGGCGTCGACGACCATGGCCTCGTCGTCACCCTCGGACTTCTGGTCGGCCTGGTGCTCGAACCGCTCGCGCTGGACGGTGGGGTCGGTCAGCTCGGAGAAGCCGTTGCACAGCTCGCGGCCGACGACGATGCCCTCGAAGCGCTCGGTCAGGAGCGGGTCGTCGCGGTGGGTCCGCGACAGTGGCGAGACCTCGGCCGGGTAGTCGGTGACGAACGTGGGGTGCCAGAGGGTGTGCTCGGCAGTCTTCTCGTACAGCTCGAGCAGCAGCTTGCCGGCGCCGTAGGAGTCCTTCCACGGGACCTCGAACTGGTCGCACAGGGCGCGCAGCTCGGCCACCGGCGTGTGGACGGAGACCTCCGTGCCCACCGTCTCGGAGGTGAGGTCGGCCAGGGAGACCCGTCGCCACGGGGCGGAGAGGTCGACCTCCTGGCCCTCGTAGGTGACGGTCGTGGTGCCGTGCAGCGTCATGGCCAGGTGGGCCACGAGCTCCTCGGTGAGCGCCATGTGCGTCTGGTAGTCGCCGTAGGCCTCGTAGCACTCGAGCATCGTGAACTCGGGGTTGTGCCGGGTGGAGATGCCCTCGTTGCGGAACACGCGGGCGATCTCGTAGACGCGCTCGAAGCCGCCCACCACCAGCCGCTTCAGGTAGAGCTCCGGCGCGATCCGCAGGAACAGCTCCATGTCGAGCGCGTTGTGGTGCGTCACGAACGGCCGGGCGAGCGCGCCGCCGGGGATCGGGTGGAACACCGGGGTCTCGACCTCCAGGTAGCCACGGTCCTCCATGAACTGGCGGGTCAGGGAGAGGATCCGGCTGCGGGACGTGAAGACTCGGCGCGACTCCTCGGTCACCCACAGGTCCAGGTAGCGCTGGCGGTAGCGCAGGTCCTGGTCGGAGATGCCGTGGAACTTGTCGGGGAACGGCCGGCGGGTCGGGGCCAGCAGGGTCCAGCCGTCCACCCGGACCGACAGCTCGCCGCGCCGGGTGGTCATGACCTCGCCCCGCACGCCGATCCAGTCCCCCAGGTTGAGCTCGCAGAAGTGCTCGAAGTCGGGGGTGGACTTCGACGGGGCGAACAGCTGGATGCGGCCGGTGGCGTCGGCCAGCGTCCCGAACGCGAGCTTGCCCTGCACCCGGCGCAGCATCAGGCGGCCGGCGACCGAGACGACGGTCCCCGTCTCCGTGCCCGGCTCCAGGCCGGCGAACTCCTCGGCGAGCGGCGCGGCCCGGTGCGTGACGTCGTAGGTGTAGGGCTGCTCGAACCCGCCGAACCGCACGTCGTCGGGGGACGGCGCCAGGTCGTCCTTGTCGGACGGGTCGGCCGGCGCCGGCGGGTCGGACGGGTCAGTCATGGTCCTGGTTCTTCTCCCAGATGAGCCGGAGGCCGTGCAGCGTGAGCCACGGCTCCTCGTGCTCGATGGACGAGGCGACCGGGGCGATGAGCCCGGCCAGGCCGCCGGTGGCGATCACGGTCGCCTCGCCGATGACCGCCTCGATGCGGGCGCACATGCCGTCCACGAGCGCCGAGTAGCCGTAGACCGCGCCCGACTGGATGGACTCGACCGTGGTCTTGCCGATGACGCTGCGGGGCTCGACCAGCTCGACGCGCCGCAGCGCGGCGGCGCGGCCGAACAGCGCGTCCATCGAGATCTCGATCCCGGGCACGATGGCGCCGCCCAGGTACTCGCCCTTCTCGGAGATGACGTCGAAGGTCGTGGCGGTGCCGAAGTCGACCACGATCGTGGGCCCGCCGTAGAGGTCGTAGGCGCCGACGGCGTTCGCGATCCGGTCGGCACCGACCTCCTTGGGGTTGTCGTAGAGGACGGGCATCCCGGTGCGCACGCCGGCGCCCAGGACCACCGGCTCGACCTCCAGGTAGCGCTCGCAGAGGCGGCGCAGCTCGAACGTGATGGACGGCACGCCGGACGACACGGCCACGCCGCGGACGTCCGTGGCCAGGTCCAGGTCACGGGTCTCCAGCAGGTGGCGCAGCTGCAGCGACAGCTCGTCGCTCGTGTACTCGGCGCGCGTCGCGAGGCGCCAGTGGTCGAGCAGCTGGTGGCTCCGGTCGCCGGAGTCGTAGAGGCCGACCACGGTCTGCGTGTTGCCGACGTCGATGACCAGGAGCACGGCGCCTCCTCTGAGCCACAGGTGGACGGTGCGGGGGACGGTCCTCCCGCCTCGCAGTGCCCCTGAATGATGGTCGCCGCACGCCCCCGGCGCACAACTCACTTCCTGCGGGGAGGGTCAGGCCAGGTCCAGGCCCACGTCGAGCACGGGCGCCGAGTTGGTGATCGCACCGACCGACACCATGTCCACGCCCGTCCCGGCGTAGTCGGCGACGGTCGCCAGCGTGATCCCGCCCGAGACCTCGAGGAGCGTCCGGCGCACCATGCCCCCCTGGCGGACCTCGGCGGCCGCCACGCACGCGCGGACCTCGTCCGGCGTCATGTTGTCGAGCAGGACGGCATCCGCGCCGGCCTCGAGCGCCTCGATGCACTGCTCGAGCGAGTCGCACTCCACGTGCACGGTGCGGGCGGGCCAGCGGTCCTTGGCCCGGGCCACCGCCTCGGTGATCCCGATGCCGCCCAGGTGGTTGTCCTTGACGAGCAGCCAGTCCGACAGGGTCCCGCGGTGGTTGCGGCCCCCGCCGGCGCGGACGGCGGCCTTGGCGACCGACCGCATGCCCGGCAGCGTCTTGCGGGTGTCCCAGACGCGGGCGTCGCCGCCGGCGGCCGCGGCGGCCACGAACTGTGCCGTCAGCGTGGCGATGCCCGACAGGTGGCCCAGGAAGTTCAGCGCCGTGCGCTCGGCG
>CAIYXG010000294.1 GCA_903930035.1 uncultured Actinomycetes bacterium
CCCCGTCGGGCCCGAGCGCCAGGATCTCCTCGGCCGTGGTCGAGCTGGGGACGACCTCCACCGTGGAGATGCCCGCCAGGTGGTCGACGATCGTGGCCTTGATCCCCAGGTCCAGGGCCACCACCCGGCGCGTGGCGCCCGAGGTGGCGGCCACGGTGCGGGCCGGGAGGCTCACGGTGGCGACCAGGTCGACGCCGTCGGTGCCCGCCGCCGCCGCGGCGGCGTCCTTGAGGGTCTGCTCGTCGGCCGTGCCGAACGCGCCCGGCAGGGCCCCGTGGTCGCGGAGGTGGCGGGTCAGGCGACGGGTGTCGATCCCGGCGATGCCCGGCACCCCGTGGCGGCGCAGGTAGGCGTCCAGGTCGCCGTCGGCGCGCCAGCTGCTGTGGCGCCGGGCCAGGTCGCGCACGACCACGCCGGCGCAGTGGACCGTGGTGGCCTCGTCGTCGGCGGCGTTCACGCCGTAGTTGCCGATGTGGGGGTACGTGAAGGTGATGACCTGGCCCGCGTAGCTGGGGTCCGAGATCACCTCCTGGTAGCCCGAGAGGACCGTGTTGAACACGAACTCCCCGGTGCGGACCTCCGAGGGTGCGCCAATGGCCTCGCCCTCGAAGACGGTGCCGTCGGCCAGCACGATGGCGGCCTCCGTGATGCTCATCGCTGTGCCTCTCCCCCGATGACGACGGGCTCTCCGAACAGGACGGTGTGGCGGACCCTGCCGCGCAGCTCGCGGCCCACGTAGGGCACGTTGCGGCTGCGGCTGGCGCCGCCGCTGGCGTCGACGGTCCAGCGGACCGCCGGGTCCACGACGCACAGGTTGGCGGCGTGGCCGGCCTCGACCGGGCCGCCGTGGTCGACCATCTGGGCGATGGCGGCGGGCTTCCAGCTCAGGGCGGCGAGCACGTCGGCCTCGGTCATGGCCCCACCGTCCACCAGCTCGGTGAAGGCCAGCGCCAGCGCGTACTCCAGGCCGAGCATGCCGGGCGGCGCCTGGTCGAACGGCCGCTCCTTCTCCTCGGGCGGGTGGGGGGCGTGGTCGGTCGCGATGGCGTCGACCGAGCCGTCGGCCAGGCCCGCCTTCACGGCGGCGACGTCGGCGGCGGTCCGCAGCGGCGGGTGGACCTTGAAGGTGGCGTCGTAGTCCTTGCAGCACTCGTCGGTGAGCGTGAAGTGGTGCGGCGCAGCCTCCGCCGAGACGGGCAGGCCACCGGCCTTCGCGGCGGCGACCATGGCGACCGAGCCGGCGGTCGACAGGTGCAGGAAGTGCATGCGCGCCCCCGTGAGGCGGGCCAGGGCGATGTCCCGCATGACCATCAGCTCCTCCGCCTCGGCGGGCTGGCCGGGCAGGCCCAGGCGGCTCGACCACTCCCCCTCGTGCATGCAGGTGCCCTCCGACAGGGAGCTCACCTCGCAGTGCTGGGCGAGGGTGACGCCCAGGCCGACCGAGTACTCCAGGGCCCGGCGCATGAGGCGGTCGTCCTGCACGCCCGTGCCGTCGTCGGTGAAGACCCGCACGCCGAGCTCGGCCATCTCGGCCATCGGCGCCAGGGCCGTCCCTGCCCGCCCGACCGTGATGGCCCCGGACGCGTGCACGTCGCACGGCGCCGCCCGGCCGAGGTCGAGGACCTGCCGGACCACTGCCGCGCAGTCCATCGCCGGCGTCGTGTTGGGCATGGCCAGGACCGCCGTGTACCCGCCCAGGGCTGCGGCCCGTGCGCCGGTCTCGACCGTCTCGGCCTCCTCCTTGCCGGGCTCGCGCAGGTGCGTATGGAGGTCGACGAGCCCGGGCGCCACCAGGCAGCCCGACGCGTCCAGCACCTGCGCCCCGGCGTGCTGCGCGGCCAGGCCGGGCCCGACCTCCACCACCCTGCCGCCCGCCACGACGACGTCGGCCTCCCGCTCGCCGGACGCGTCCACGACGCGCCCTCCGGCCACCACCAGGTCTGCCGCCATCTATGCCGCTCCGTTCAGAAGGGTGTCGTGCTTGGGTCCGGAGGCCCGGCCCGGTCCGAGGACCAGGAACAGGACCGCCATGCGTACTGCGACGCCGTTCGCCACCTGCTCGGTGATGACGGCGTTGGGCCGGTCGGCCACCTCGCCCGCGATCTCCACGCCCCGGTTCATGGGACCGGGGTGCATGATCAGCGCGCCCTCGGGCAGCCGGTCCGCCCGGGCCGAGGTGAGCCCGTAGTGGGCCGTGTACTCGCGCAGCGTGGGGACGAGCGCCTCGGTCATGCGCTCGTGCTGCATGCGCAGCAGGTAGCAGACGTCGGTGCTGCCCACGACCGCGTCGAGGTCGTGGCTGACCCGGACGTCCCACGGGGCCGTGCTCGGGGGCAGCAGCGTCGGCGGGGCCACGAGGGTCACCTCGGCCCCGAGCTTCGTGAAGACCTCGATGTCGGAGCGGGCCACCCGCGAGTGCTTGATGTCGCCCACGACGGAGATCCGCACGCCGTCCAGCGAGCCCAGGTGCGAACGGAGCGTGTAGGCGTCGAGCAGCGCCTGGGTGGGGTGCTGGTGCCAGCCGTCGCCGGCGTTGACGACCGCCGCGCTGGTCCACCCGGCGATCTGCGCAGGGACGCCCGAGGACCTGTGGCGCACCACCACGGCGTCGATGCCCATGGCCTCGATGGTCTCGATGGTGTCGCGCACGGACTCGCCCTTGTTCACCGAGGACGACGACACGGCGAAGCTCATGGTGTCGGCCGACAGCCGCTTGGCCGCCGTCTCGAAGCTGAGCCGGGTGCGGGTCGAGTCCTCGAAGAAGAGGGTCACGACGGTCCGGCCGCGGAGGGCGGGCACCTTGGGGATGGCCCGGTTGCTCACCTCGACGAACGTGTCCGTGAGGTCCAGGAGCTGCTCGATCTCGGGACGCTCGAGGTCCGAGACGGTCAGCAGGTGGCGGCGGTCGCCGAAGGCCGAGGTGTCCACCGTCGAGGTGGGTCCGGGCAGGTCGCGCGTCGGGCCGCTCACTGCTTCTGGAGCTCCCCGAGCTGCACGCCCGACATGGTGACGTCGACCAGCTCGTTGCGACGCGTCGGCAGGTTCTTGCCCACGTAGTCGGGCCGGATGGGCAGCTCGCGGTGGCCGCGGTCGACCATGACCGCCAGCTGCACGGCCCGGGGCCGGCCGTAGTCGCAGACCGCGTCCAGGGCGGCCCGGATGGTCCGGCCGGTGAACAGGACGTCGTCGACCAGCACCACGACCCGGCCGTCGAGGTCCACCGGGATGTCGGTGACCTCCTCCGGGAGCACCGGCCGGATCCCGATGTCGTCGCGGTAGAGGGCGACGTCGAGGGTCCCGACCGGGACGCCGGGCTCCCCCTCCTCGAGCTCCTCGATCTCCTCGATGACCGAGGCCAGCGCGTGGGCCAGCTCCACCCCGCCGGTCTGCAGGCCGACCAGCACGATCTCCTCGTGCCCGTGGTTGTGCTCGATGACCTCGTGGGCCATCCGCCGCAGTGCCCGGTGGATGTCGGCGGCGTCCATGACCTGGGTCCGGGCAACAAAAACGCCCCCGTAGGGGCGTGTCATCCGTCGTTCGCGCTCTGCCACTGGCAGGTCCTTCCTGTCCGTAGGAGCCTCACAGGACTCCCTTCACGGTCAGGAGGGCACCGTAGCACGGGCGCACGGGCCCGCGCGCCGGTCACTCCGGGCGGAGCTCCTTCGCCGCCGCCGCGAGCACCCCGTTCACGAACCGCGCCGAGTCGTCGGTCCCGTACTCCGAGGCCAGGTCGGCGGCCTCGGACAGCACCACCCCCGTGGGCACGTCGTCGAGGTGGGCCAGCTCGAAGCACCCGAGGCGGAGCACGGCCAGGTCCAGCACCGGCATGCGGTCGAGCGTCCAGCCCTTGGCCAGGCGGCCGACCACCTCGTCGAGCTGGTCGCGGTGGGTGA
>CAIYXG010000295.1 GCA_903930035.1 uncultured Actinomycetes bacterium
CGCTGACCACGGACGGGTCGGCGCCGAGCGCCGCGACGACGACCTCGTGCTCCGGGTGGCGGGTCTGGACGAGCACGGTGCCGTTGCGGGCCCGGCCGCCCACCAGCCGGGACGCCCGCACGAGCATGCCGAGCGCCGCCTCCGAGGCCCGGTAGGCGGGCACGAACAGGTCGCCGTCGAGGTCCACGAACGCAACAAGGCCGGCGGCAGGGACCCGGTGCAGCGCCGCCACCGTCCCGACCACCACCTGCTCGGGCTCGGACGCACCCGCTGCGGCCCGGCCCGTGAGCGTGGTGACCGGTCGGCGCAGGAGCGCCTGGAGCTCCTCGGCGGCCCGGTCGACGCCGAGCCGCAGCAGCGACAGCGCCGTGCTGCCGCACTCCCGGCACACGGACGGCCGCACGGTGTGGCAGCGGGAGCACTCGAGCGTGCCGGCCGTCTCGGACCGGACGACGGCGTCGCAACGGTCGCAGGTCGCCAGCGCGCCGCAGGACCGGCACGCCAGCAGGCGGGCCCGTCCCGTGCGGTTCAGGACCACGACCACCCGCTCGTGGGCGTCGAGCGCCCGACGGGCCGCGGCGACGAACGCCTCGGAGAACAGGCCGGCGCGGCCGACGTCCTCGCCGCGGCGGTCGACCACCTGCAGCGGCGCCCAGCCGGAGCGCTCGAAGGCCCGGCCCCCGCGGGCGGGAGGGACCGGGACGCCCCCGCCGGCCGCCGCCAGCGCGTCCACGGTGGGGCACGGTGACACGAGCAGGCACGGGACACCGGCCCGGCGGGCCCGTTCCACTGCGGCCTCCCGCGCGTGCCAGGACGGCGTCTGCTCGGACTGCAGCGACTCGTCGTGCTCGTCGAGCACCACCACGGCGGACAGCGCGGGGAGCGGTGCGAAGACGGCGGCCCGGCCCCCGACCACCGTCGCGCCGCCGGCGGCGCCGGCCCAGCCGTCGGGCCACTCGGCGACGTTGGCACCGGCCCGGCGGAGCCGCCGGGCCAGCGTGCCGGCGGCGACCACGCCCGGCACCACCACCAGTGCCTGGCCGGTCGCGGCCGCGGCCAGTGCGACGCCGAGCGGGTCCGCGGTGGGCGACACCTGGAGGACCCGGGTGCCGGGCCCTGCCGCCAGCAGGTCGGCGGCCAGCTCGTCCGCGCGCGCCGCCGGCGCCGGACGGACCCGCAACGGCGGGGTCCGCCGGACGACGGTGCCGGGCGAGGCCAGCCGGAGCATCACCGTCAGACGGCCGGCCCAGCGCCACGCCGCCCAGCGGCAGAGGTCCACCACCGAGGGGTCGGGGCCCTCCCCCACGACCTTGGTGACCTCCAGCAGCCGGACACCCTCGGGCGGCTCTGCGTCGACCTCGACGACCCAGCCCGCCACGCGACGGCGGTGGAACGGGACGCGGACCATGGTCCCGACCCGCACGGCCTGGTCCAGCCGGGGCGGCAGCAGGTAGTCGAACGGCCGGTCGACGGCCGGGACGTCGGGCAGGACGCGGACGACCCGCCCGTCCCCGCGTGGTGCGGGCCCGGGCGGGCCGTCGGGAGTCTCGAGCCCCGGCAGGGGCGCTGCGCCGCTCACGGACGACGACGCGGGCCGGGCTGTGGAGCGGGGCTCAGAGCCCCAGCGCCGACTTCAGCGCGTCGACACGGTCGGTCTGCTCCCACGTGAAGCCGTCACCGGTGCGGCCGAAGTGGCCGTAGGCGGCGGTCTGCGCGTACATCGGACGGCGCAGGTCCAGGTCGCGGACGATGGCGCCGGGGCGCAGGTCGAAGACCTGCTTCACGGCCTCGGTGACCTTCGCCGGGTCCACCGTCGAGGTGCCGAACGTGTCGACGAGCACGGAGACCGGGTGCGCCATGCCGATGGCGTACGCGACCTGGACCTCGCAACGGGACGCGGCACCCGCGGCGACCACGTTCTTGGCCACCCAGCGGGCGGCGTAGGCCGCAGAGCGGTCCACCTTGGACGGGTCCTTGCCCGAGAAGGCACCACCGCCGTGGCGGGCGGCGCCGCCGTAGGTGTCCACGATGATCTTGCGTCCGGTCAGGCCGCAGTCGCCCACGGGCCCGCCGATGACGAACCGGCCGGTCGGGTTGACGAAGACCTCGTAGTCGTCGTCGGCGAAGGCCTCCGGCACGACGGGCCGGATGACGTGCTCGATCAGGTCGGGGCGGATGTCCGAGTCCCGGTCGATCCCGTCGTTGTGCTGCGTCGAGATGAGCACGGTCTTGAGCCGGACGGGGACGCCGTCCTCGTACTCGAAGGTGACCTGGGTCTTGCCGTCGGGCCGCAGGTAGGGCACGGCGCCGGACCGACGGACCTCGGCGAGGCGCTCCGCCATGCGGTGGGCCAGGTGGATCGGGAGCGGCATCAGGACGTCGGTCTCGTCGCACGCGTACCCGAACATCATCCCCTGGTCGCCGGCACCCTGCTTGTCGAGGGCGTCGTCCTCGCCGGAGGTGCCCGAGCGGACCTCCTCGGAGTCGTCGACGCCCTGGGCGATGTCGGCCGACTGCTCGTCGAGCGCGACCATCACGCCGCAGGTGGCGCCGTCGTAGCCGAAGCTCTCCCGGTCGTAGCCGATCTTCTTGATCGTCTCGCGGGCGATGGACGGGATGTCCACGTAGGCGTTGGTGGTGATCTCGCCGGCGACGATGCAGAGGCCGGTGGTCACCATGGTCTCGCAGGCGACACGGGAGTCCGGGTCGGCCGCCAGGAGTGCGTCCAGGATGGAGTCCGAGATCTGATCGGCCATCTTGTCCGGGTGACCCTCGGTCACCGACTCGGACGTGAAGGTCCAGTTGCTCATCTGTCAGGTTCCCTTCAGGGAGTGGTGGGTGGAGATCTGTTCAGGCGCCGCGGCGCACGGCCAGCACGGCGTCGAGCACCGCCCCGGCAACCGCATACTTGTCGGTCAGTGCGACATTCTGCCGCGTCCCGTCCGCCCCGAGGACCACCACGGCGTTCGTGTCGTGCTCGAAGCCCACGCCGGGGGCCGAGACGTCGTTGGCGACGAGCAGGTCGACGCCCTTCGCGGCCAGCTTCTCGGCCGCGTTGGACTCGACGTCGGTGGTCTCGGCGGCGAAGCCCACCAGCGTCTGGCCCGGCCGCCGGGCGGCACCGAGTCCGGCCAGGATGTCCTCGGTGGGCCGCAGCTCGACCGTCGGGGTGCCGTCACGCTTCTTCAGCTTGCGGTCCGCGACGACGACCGGCGTGAAGTCGGCGACGGCGGCGGCCATGACGACGGCGTCGACGCCGGCATCGGTGAGGGCGAAGACGCGCTCGGCCATCTGGGCGGCGGTGCGCACCGGGTGATGGACGATCCCGGGGGTGTCGGGCACGGCGACGGTCACCGGCCCCCGCACGAGC